>JANMFP010000581.1:0-3721 GCA_031378135.1 Variovorax sp.
CTAACCCCCGTTAGCCGCAATCCAATCCTTGTATGCAGGGTGCTGACGCATCGTGTTGAAGCAAAAGCCTTGCTCTTTCAGGCCCACGATCAAGGGTTCGAGCACGGCGGGAGCCCATGGATCTTTGCGGCTCCAGATGCCCAAATGCGCCATGAGAATATCGCCTGATTTGATGTTTTTGAGGGCTTGCTTGAGCAGTGCGTCATTGGATGCTCGCTCGCTGGGCAATTCATCGCCTAAGAACCCGGCTGGCGCCCAGCCAACGTGTTTGTAGCCGCATTTTTCGGCCTCGGCTAAGAGTTTGCGCGATGTTTTGCCGCCGGGTGCCCGGAAGATGGGCAAGGCTTTTTTACCGGTGTAGAACTCCAATCGCTCCTTGGCTAAATCGAGTTGCTCGCAGTATTTCCTAGGCTCCCAAGTAAACGTGCGGCCAGCGAATGCGCCCGCTGTAGGCGAGACAATAAACTTCGTTTCATTGCCCGGCGCATCGCCTTTCAAAATCGGGTGATCCCAAGTGTGAGAAGCGAATTCATGGCCTTCTTTGCCACGCGCTGCCCAAAATTTTTCGCCCCAGTTTTTCGCGAGGCTCGTGCTGTCGTCTTTCGTCTTCTCGTTCGCAGCGAAGAAGGTGACTTTGACGTTGTGTTTGTTGAGCACATCAGCCATCATCTGCGCGACTTCCATGTGGCCTGTATCTAAGGTGAGATAGAGCGGTTTATCGCAAACGGCGGGAGGAGGCACTTGCGGCGCGGCTTGCACAAGCTCTGGCTTCTTTTTGCCAAATATTGAGCCTAATTGGGCAATAGCCGGCGTAAATACTGCGCAGACAGCTATAAAAATAATAGCAGATAGGAGCTTATTCGCGAGGTGCATGATCGAGTGTCCACACGCCGTGAGGCGAGCGGCCTACGTTGATTTGACGGGTGATTTTTCCGTTAGCCAAGTCAACCACAGTAAGCTTTTTGGCCCAGCGTGCGGTCACATAGAGCGTTTTACCATCAGCAGAGACATCCATGCAATCAGGCCCGCCGGGCACATCGAATTTCGCCACCACGGATTGCGTTTGCAGATCAATCTTACTCACTGTATTGGCCACGCGGTTGCTCACGAAAACATGCCGCTTGTCGCCGGCTGCGCGGAAGGCGTGTGCGCCCTTGCCTGTTGGAATCGTTTTGACCAATTTCGCTGGCTCGGCGCTGCCTTTAGACACATCAAACACCTGCACACCATCGCTGGCAGTCAGGCCGATGTAGGCGAATTTATCATCGGGGGTGAGGTAAATATCGGCTGGCATATCGCCCGTGGGCAAGCGCCAGCGGATGCTTTGCGTGGCCAAATCAATCGCCACCCATTCATCGCTGTCTTGCATCGTCACGTAAGCCGTGGTGGATTTGCTGTCGATCCACATGTGGCTGGGCGTTTTAGCGGTGGAGATGCGTTTAACGAGCTTGAGCGGCTCAGCGGCTTGCGGCAGCCATTGGTAAATATCCACATGGTTCAAGCGATTGGCCGCCGTCACGAACCATTTCATATCGGGCGAGAAACGCAAGTGATAGGGATCGAGAATGCCTTTGATGGTGCGCTGAACAGCTGCTGTACGTGGATCTAAAAAGGTGAGTGAATCGCCGCCTGCATTGGCCACAATCAGCGATTTCTCATCGGGCGTGAGATACAAGTGATGTGGCTCTTTGCCAGTGGGGATGCGCTGGGTTTCAGCCCAAGTATTGGGGTCGATCACGCTGATGCTGGCATCGAGCGAATTGAGTACGAATATCGGCGGCTTGGTCGCAGATTTAGCAGTCGTTGGTGATGGGGCTGTGGCTGTGGCAACAGCCGCGCTCTGCGCAAATGCCGGCAGAAGAGAGACACCCATGGAGCTGAACAAACCAGCCAAAAATTGCGAACGCTTCAAAACAAGGCTTTCAAATCAAAATCAACGCATAATTTTACCCTTAGCACTTTGCGCCACCAAGTTGAAAACCTTGCAAAATCAAGCCATGCTTGCATCAAGTGCTACTGAATTCGAGAAAGTGCGCGTTTTTGGCGTGAATCTAGAGATTTTGCGTCTTCCTGCGCAAGCTTTACCATCGCAGTCTCCCGCCCAAGCACCGATCATCTTCCTGCACGAAGGCCTGGGCTCAGTGGCGATGTGGCGCGATTTTCCCGAGAAGCTTTGCCGAGCCACAGGGCGAGCGGGCTTGGTGTATTCGCGGCGCGGCTATGGCCAGAGCGATTCTGTGCGCGATGTGCGAGGGGAAGGGCGCTTAAAGCCTGATTACATGCACCGCGAGGCGTATGAGGTATTGCCCGAGCTCTTGCGTATCGAAGGCATCGAAAAGCCGATTGTTATGGGCCACTCCGATGGCGGCACGATTGCTTTACTCCATGCGTCAAAGTCTTCAGTGCAAGCCTGTATCGTGATGGCCCCGCATCTTTTTGTAGAAGACATCAGCATTGCAGCCATTACCCAAACACGCCAAGCCTACGAGACAGGCGATTTGCGCGAGCGCTTGGCTAAACACCATGCCGATGTGGATAGCGCTTTTTGGCCATGGAACGACGTCTGGCTCAGTGATGCATTTCGCAGCTTCAATATCGAAGCCGAATGCGAACAAATCACTTGCCCGCTGCTCGCGATCCAAGGCCATGATGATCCTTACGGCACGATGGCACAGATTGATACACTGAGCGATAAAAATACCAATTTCTCAAGTCTAATCGGCCTCTCGCCGGCGAATAATCTGCGCAGAACGCTATTAAAACTAGAGCAATGTGGGCATTCACCCCACAAAGATCAATCGGCTCAAGTGACCGTAGCCATGCAGAAGTTCTTAAGCGAGGCTGCGGTCAACCTCTGATCGGCACGATATTATCCGTCCCGGTTGCGCCAAAGGCTTGCTCGCGCAGCAGCGCCAATTGATCGCGCGTGCGGGCGGCTTTCTCGAATTCCAAATTCTTCGCATGATCGAGCATTTGTTTTTCTAGGCTCTTGATGCGCTTGCCAATATCGCGCTCGCTCATGTCTTCCACTTGTGCGCGATCCATATCGCGCTTGGCCATTTCTTTGCTGGCTTTTTCGCTGTAAACGCCATCAATCAAATCACGCACTTTCTTCACGATGCTCATCGGCGTGATGCCGTTATCAAGGTTGTGCTGCGTTTGTTTGATGCGGCGCCGCTCGGTCTCGTCCATCGCTTTTTTCATCGAATCGGTGATCTTGTCGCCATACAAAATGGCTCGGCCATTCAGGTTGCGGGCTGCGCGGCCTATGGTTTGAATCAATGAGCGCTCGGCTCTTAAGAAGCCTTCTTTGTCTGCATCAAGAATCGCCACGAGCGAGACTTCGGGAATATCCAAGCCCTCGCGCAGCAAGTTGATACCCACCAGTACATCGAATGCTCCAAGCCGCAAATCGCGCAAAATCTCCACGCGCTCCACCGTATCTACATCGCTGTGCAAATAGCGCACCTTCACGCCGTTGTCTGCCAAATAATCGGTGAGCTGCTCAGCCATGCGCTTCGTCAACGTGGTAATCAGCACGCGCTCATTTTTGTCCACGCGAATGCGAATCTCTTGCAATACGTCATCGACTTGATTCGTGGCGGGTCGCACTTCGACTTCAGGGTCCACCAAGCCCGTCGGCCGCACAACCTGCTCCACCACTTGCCCCGCATGCTCTTTCTCATAAGCTGCAGGCGTGGCGCTCACGAAGATGCATTGG
>JANMFP010000585.1:0-4011 GCA_031378135.1 Variovorax sp.
TCCTTCCTCAATGCCTCGTGGCAAGCAGGCTGGGCTTTAATGATGCCGGTGATCATTTTGGGCGGCATTTATGGCGGCGTCTTCACGCCGACAGAAGCCTCAGCAGTAGCCGTTTTTTATGCGCTCATTGTCGGCATGTTGATTTACCGCGAAATCAAGATCGTTGATCTTTACAAAATCTTGAAGAAATCCGTGATCTCCAGTGCGGTGATCATGTTCATCATCGCTAACGCAGGGCTGTTTGCCTTTTTAATCACACGAGCTGGCGTGCCCGATGCGATTGGCCAGTACTTGAAAGAAGTGTTGCAAAGCCCCGCCATGTTTTTGCTCGGCGTGAATGCCGCGCTATTCGTCATCGGCATGTTCATTGAGACCAGTGCCGCGATCATCGTGCTTGCGCCAATTCTTGCGCCCGTGGCGATTTATTTTGGCATCGACCCCGTACATTTCGGTCTCATCATGGTGGTGAACCTTGCGCTTGGCATGATCACGCCGCCCTTTGGCGTGAACCTGTTTGCGGCCTGTACCGTGGCGCGAATATCGCTGGATCGGATCATTCCGTATCTGCTGCCCTTCGTCTTGGTGATTCTGGGCTGTTTGATGCTGATTACCTACATCCCCGCCATCAGCCTGACTTTGCGCGATCTTGCATACAAATAAGGTATTGCCTCACGTACAATTCGGCTAGCTTGGAGAGAATTCTTTAATGAATCGCCGAAGGCGCAGCCCCAAAACGGGTGAACGCTCAGGCAAAAGGACAAGCAATGAAAACGAATGCGTTTTCACATTCTGTTGGAGAGAGGCCGCATGCAAAATGCAGTCCACCGAAGGGGCAAGTGGCTTGCACATTTTCGTATTGTGCAAGCTTTGAATCTCTCAGGTAAAGCGGACAACAGGGTTCTCATTCACTTCGCATACCGAAGTGTTTTTTGACTTGGAGCCCTGTTCGTGTCTGACGCTGCCTTACTCACCGTTCCTCTGAATGCTCTACATATAGAGCTAGGCGCTCGCATGGTGCCGTTTGCAGGCTATTCCATGCCTGTGCAATATCCTGCTGGCTTGATGGCTGAACATGCTCACACGCGCCATGCCGCTGGTCTTTTCGATGTCTCACATATGGGTCAACTCGCGCTTCGCGGTGCTGGGGCTGCTGCGGCCTTTGAATCGCTGATTCCAATGGATGTGATGGATCTGCCTGCGGGCAAGCAGCGCTATGGTTTGTTGCTCAATGAAGCGGGCGGCATCATTGATGATTTGATGTTCATTAAACGATCTTCACGGCCCGCAAGCTCTCAGCTTGGTGCAACAGACGAAGAAATTTTCGTGATCGTCAACGGCGCATGCAAAGCGGGCGATATTGCGCACATGCAGCAACACATTGGCTCTTCCTGCGAGATCGTCACCATGCCCACTCAAGGCCTGCTCGCACTGCAAGGCCCACAATCGGTGGCCGCACTCTCGCGCATCATCCCCGGCGTAGAGAAAATGGTCTTCATGACTGGCGGCTGGTTCAACTGGCAGGGCGTGGATTTGTTCATCACGCGCAGCGGCTACACGGGTGAAGACGGCGTGGAGATTTCTGTACCACCCATGGAAGTTGACCGCTTCGCACGCGCCCTTCTCGCCTTGCCCGAAGTCAAACCAATCGGCCTCGGCGCTCGTAACTCGCTGCGCTTAGAAGCCGGCCTCTGCTTATATGGCAACGATATCGATACGACGACTGATCCGATCGAAGCCGCACTGACCTGGGCCATCCAAAAAGTACGCCGCGCTGATGGAATTCGCGCTGGAGGCTTCCTAGGCGCTACGAAATTGCTAGCGTACAGCGCAATAAATACGCCGGTGAATACGCCGGGTGATGCAACAAATACGGGCACAAAACCTTCAAGAAAACGAATCGGCCTGATCGCCCAAGAGCGCATCCCCGTGCGCGACGGCACCGAGCTCTTCAGCGTCGATGGAAAGCCAATCGGCAAAGTCACCAGCGGCCTGCTCGGCCCCACGATCAACGAACCCGTTGCAATGGCTTACGTTGCCGCCGAATTCGCAACCAACGACACAGTCGTCCACGCCATGGTGCGCGGCAAACCCGTGCCGATGAAAGTTTGCGCGATGCCTTTTGTGCCACAGCGCTACTATCGCGGCACAAATTAAATGGGGTCAGACCCCATTTAATTTCCAACCCCATTTATTTTTTAGGAGAACCCAAATGACGATGAAATACACCGAAGACCATGAGTGGTTGAATGTTGAAGGTGATACCGCTGTTGTCGGCATCACGCACCATGCGCAAGATGCGCTGGGCGATGTGGTGTTTGTGGATTTGCCGGAAGTGGGCAAGGTTTATGCACAGAAGGATGTCGCTGGCGTGGTGGAAAGCGTCAAGGCTGCAGCGGATGTGTACATGCCCGTGAGCGGCACAGTCACCGAGGTGAACGAAGCCCTTCGCGCTGACCCGGCGCTGGCCAATAGCGATCCACTGAGTGCCGGCTGGTTCTTCAAAGTCAAACTCTCCGACGCGAGCCAACTGGCCGCGCTGATGGACGAGACGGCTTATACGGCGTTTGAGCAAAACGCTTAGATCTCTGAATACCAATACCGGACGCAGAAGACGCAAAGGTTACGCAGAAAAAATACCAAAAAAAAGAAAATACAGAATGTGATGTTTTCACTCATCAATCTGCCGCCTTCTTTTTACATTTTTTTGTCTTTTTTTGCGTCTTCTGCGTAACCTTTGCGTCTTCTGCGTCCGGAAGTTGCATTTGAATTTTTAACTCATCGAGCACCCACACCATGTTGATGCAATCCGCCCCCAGCCTGCCCGAACTTGAAAATGCCACCGAATTCCAAGCGCGCCATATTGGCCCTTGGGAAGGCGATGAGCAAAAGATGCTTAGCGTCATCGGTGCAGCATCGCGCCGCGCCTTGATCGAAGCCATCGTGCCTGATTCCATCAAACGCGCAAATACGATGAAGCTGCCCGCGCCCATCACCGAAGCTGCTGCGCTTGCTGAGATGAAAGCCATTGCCAACAAAAATAAACTGATGAAAAACTTCATTGGTCAGGGTTATTACAGCTGCCACACGCCCGGCGTGATTCTTCGCAACGTGCTCGAGAACCCCGCTTGGTACACAGCGTATACGCCTTACCAAGCCGAGATCAGCCAAGGCCGCATGGAGGCGCTGATCAATTTCCAAACGATGGTGACTGATCTCACCGGCATGCCGATGGCCAACGCCTCTATGCTCGACGAAGCCACGGCTGCAGCGGAGGCCATGACGTTGGCTAAGCGCAGCGTGAAAGCCAAAGGCAATGTCTGCATCGTGGCAGGGGACGCGCATCCGCAGACGATTGAAGTGATGCAAACCCGCGCCAAGCCGCTGGGCATTGAGATCAAAACTGCTGAGTCTGAAGAAGAGTGGAATGCCTTGATTGCAGGCGACGATTATTTCGCCGTGCTGGAGCAGTATCCATCCACCAGCGGCCGCTTGGGTGAAGAAGGCAACGAAGTGAAAACCGCGCATGCCAAAGGCGCAGCCTACATCGTCGCTACCGATTTACTCGCCCTCACCTTGCTCACTCCTCCTGGCCAATGGGGCAATGGTGATCCAGCAGGTGCAGCCGACATCGTGATTGGCTCCACGCAGCGCTTCGGTATGCCGTTGTGCAATGGCGGCCCACATGCCGCCTTCCTCGCTTGCAAGGATGATTTCAAGCGCTCCATGCCCGGCCGCTTGGTGGGCGTGAGCGTGGATGCGCATGGCAACCCAGCCTATCGCCTCGCGCTGCAAACTCGCGAGCAGCATATTCGCCGCGAGAAAGCTACTAGCAATATTTGCACCGCACAGGTACTACCCGCCGTGGTGGCCAGCATGTATGCGGTGTACCACGGGCCAGTGGGCTTGAAACGCATTGCAATGCGCGTGGCCAGCTACACCGCCATTCTTGCCAAAGGCTTGGAGCAGCTAGGCTTGAGCCTCGGCACGCACAGCAGCGGCTTTGACACAATC
>JANMFP010000459.1:0-2741 GCA_031378135.1 Variovorax sp.
GCACGAGCGCCGCAAAGCGCTCGGTGGCTATTTACCGCATCGCCGCACCAAGGCTGACGAATCGTTTACCGTGCCCGCGATAGACGTTTTCAAATCCGTGATGGAGCCAACCGCTGACGGCCGCGAGATTTCCACCACGCAAGCCTATGTGCGCTTCATCACGCAGCTTTTGCGCGATCAAGCACTTGGCAAACGCGTCGTGCCGATTTTGGTGGATGAAGCGCGCACCTTCGGCATGGAAGGCCTATTCCGGCAAGTCGGTATTTACAACCCACTCGGCCAGCAATACACGCCTGTCGATAAAGAACAGGTGATGTATTACAAGGAAGACAAAGGCGGCCAGATTCTACAAGAAGGCATCAACGAAGCCGGCGGCATGAGCAGCTGGATTGCTGCGGCCACGTCGTATTCCACAAGCAACCGCATCATGGTGCCGTTCTATGTGTATTACTCGATGTTTGGCTTCCAGCGCATTGGCGATTTGGCTTGGGCGGCAGGTGATATGCAAGCACGCGGCTTCTTGCTCGGCGGCACATCGGGCCGCACCACGCTGAATGGCGAAGGCTTGCAGCACGAAGACGGCCACAGCCATATCATGGCCGGCACGATACCCAATTGCGTCTCGTATGATCCAACGTTTGCCCACGAAGTTGGCGTGATCTTGCATCACGGTTTAAAGCGCATGGTTGAGAAACAGGAAAACGTGTTTTATTACATCACCCTGCTTAACGAAAACTACCCCATGCCTGGCCTCACAGCGGGCACGGAAGAGCAAATTATCAAAGGCATGTATTTGCTGCAAGAAGCTGCGAAGAAAGATCATGTCGTCAACTTGCTGGGCTCTGGCACAATCCTGCGCGAGAGCATTGCCGCCAAAGAATTGCTGGAAAACGATTGGGGAATCGGCGCCAACATCTGGAGCTGCCCAAGCTTTAACGAGCTCACGCGCGATGGCCAAGCTGCGGATCGCCAAAATTTGCTGCACCCCGAAGCCAAGCCCGTCAAGAGCTTTGTTGAAGAGCAACTCAGCAAAACCACCGGCCCCGTGATCGCCTCCACCGATTACATGAAAGCTTACGCCGAGCAGATCCGCCCTTACGTGCAAAAAGCCACGACTGATGGCAAGTCAACGCGCAACTATAAAGTGCTCGGTACAGATGGCTTTGGCCGCTCAGATTTCCGCAGCAAACTGCGCGAACACTTCGAGATCAACCGCCACTACATCGTCATATCGTCTCTGAAAGCTTTGGCTGAAGATGGCAAATTGCCGATGAGCAAAGTCACCGAGGCGATTAAGAAATACGGCATCAAAACCGACAAGATCAACCCGTTGTACGCCTGAAATTAAACGGGGTCAGATCTCAATTAATTTTGATCACCGACCCCGTTTGAACACCAACAATCAAATTAATTGTGCTCTGACCCCATTTAATTTCGCGACGCGAAGCGGCGCCCAAGGAATACAAACCATGTCATCCATAGAAATACAAGTCCCCGACATCGGTGATTTTGATGAAGTTGCCGTCATTGAGCTGCTCGTCAAACCGGGAGATACCGTCAAAGTTGAACAATCGCTTTTGACTGTTGAATCCGACAAAGCTTCGATGGAAATTCCATCCAGCCATGCGGGCGTGGTGAAAGAGCTGAAAGTGAAAATTGGCGACAAGGTCAAGCAAGGATCTATTGTCATCACGCTAGAGGTGTCGGGAGCGGCGGGAGCGGCAAGTGCTTCTCCAGCGCCCTCGCCTGCACCTGCGACTGTGACGGCGACTTCTCCAGCATCAGTTTCCACGCCTATTTCAGAGCAAAAAGCACCAGTAGCCGGCGTAAATTCTGCTCAGAGTGCTATTCATTCAGCAGCATCATTGATTGAAGTGAAAGTGCCTGATATTGGTGATTTCAAAGACGTGGCCGTGATCGAAGTCTTCGTCAAAGCGGGCGATACGATCAAGGTCGAGCAATCACTCATCACCGTGGAATCAGATAAAGCCGCGATGGAAATTCCGTCGAGCCATGCTGGCGTGCTTAAAGAACTCAAGGTTAAAGTCGGCGACAAGATCAACATCGGTGATTTGTTGGCAATTTTGGAAGGCACAGCTTCTGCGAGTGCTCCAGCAGCATCTTCAGCGTCTATTTCAGTACCGGTTTCAGAGCAAAAACAGCCCCTAGCCGGCATAGAATCCGCGCCAGTAGCTACCAATTCTGTAGCATCTACAGCGCCATCGCACAACCCGACCATTGCCCCCACAAGTGCGCTCCCCCACGCCAGCCCGAGCGTGCGCAAGTTCGCCCGCGAGCTGGGTGTGCCTCTCGAAGAAGTCAAAGGCTCAGGTCCGAAGGGTCGTATTACTGAAGCAGATATCCAAAGCTTCACGAAATCTGTGATGAGCGGAGTAGTTGCTACCAAAGCCATAGCATCCAGCGCAGCAAATAAGCCTGCAGGTGGCGATTCCGGCGCTGCTCTTGGATTGATCCCTTGGCCGAAGATTGATTTCACCAAGTTTGGCCCGATTGAGCGCAAGGAGATGAGCCGCATCAAGAAGATCAGCGGCCAGAATCTCACGCGCAATGCGATCATGATTCCCGCTGTGACGAACCATGACGATGCAGACATCACCGATCTGGAAGCCTTCCGCGTCTCGACCAATAAGGAAAACGAAAAGCTCGGCGTGAAGGTCACGATGCTCGCTTTCCTCATCAAAGCCTGTGTGGCCGCGCTCAAGAAATTCCCAGAGTTCAAC
>JANMFP010000635.1:0-5849 GCA_031378135.1 Variovorax sp.
TGAACTTAACGTCATATTCACCGCGCGGCTGACACAGCGCCAAGCCTTTGCACACACTTTACGCCACAGAAACACACACACTGCCAAATACGAGCGCATGGCCAAAATCATCACAGAAATCATCACAGAAATCATCACAGATATGGGCATTCAAGCGATTTGAAGCCACTCCATCTTCCCGAGCTGTTCGATTCGTCTCTCCAGCACCCAAGCCCGCCCAGTTCATGCGATAATTCAAATAGCTGGAAACGTGACCGAGTGGCCGAAGGTGCTCCCCTGCTAAGGGAGTATGGGGTGTAGAGCCTCATCGAGGGTTCGAATCCCTCCGTTTCCGCCAAGCAAAAAGCAAAGCCCGTTTGATTCGTCAAACGGGCTTTTTTGTTTGGGGTCGAGGTAAAGATCACCCCATCGATATTATTAATTCAGGAAGCCATCAGCTCATGGCGCACAAAGTGCAAGCGAATCACTTTGGGCAAACTACTCTCATCGAAATGGCAATGCACAGCATCCTGCACAGCAAGCTTCAACTGCGCCTCAGAATCGGCCTCCGTAAAAATAGATGCCCCCAAAGCGCGAGCTGAATAACCGCCTTCAGGAGCCATCTCCACGACAAAAACAATTTCAGACATTTCAGTTTTCCTAAGCAGAAAGCAGATGATATCTATACGGCGCTAAGAGCATCGCTTCAACAGACACTCCTGTCAAGCCAGACGAACGCTATTCATTTGGTAGCACTCTACCCATATTTTATGCCGGCGAAGTGCCTAAAAGCACATAAAACTTGAGGCAAAAAGACGAAAGGCCGCATGTAGCGGCCTTTCCATTTGGTGCATCTTTCAGCTTGTTAGCGTCCAGAGCTCATATCCCAATCAGATAATTGCTTGCAGTGTAACAAGAAAACAGGTACAAAGTTGCTGTGTTTTTACGCAGGGAGGCAACACAATGAAAATGAAATATCGCTTGGCGCTTGATTTGGGTTCTACATCGCTCGGGTGGGCGATGGTGCGGCTTAATAATCAAAACGAACCTATCGCTGTGATCAAGGCGGGAGTTCGCATCTTCTCTGATGGACGCAATCCAAAAGACGGAAGTTCGTTAGCCGTGACTCGGCGCGATGCCCGCGCTATGCGCCGCAGGCGTGATCGTTTGCTCAAACGCAAATCTCGCATGATGAATACGCTTTTGGCGCATGGCTTCTTTCCGAAGAATGAAGAGGATCGCAAAGCATTAGAGCTGCTCAATCCTTACGAGCTACGCGCCAAAGGCTTGCATGAAGCCCTGACTGGCGAAGAATTCGCACGCGCCCTGTTCCACATCAACCAGCGACGAGGTTTCAAAAGTAATCGCAAAACAGACAAGAAAGATATTGACAGCGGTGCTTTAAAAACTGCTATCTGCAAGCTGCGCCAAGAAATCATTGACCATGGTTGCCACACCGTGGGAGAGTTGTTACACAAGCGATTTACTGACACGAGCCTGCCACCAGAGCAGCGCACAGTTCGTGCTCGATTTCGGCAAACCCCCTACAAAACGGAAGATGGCAAAAACCGCATCAACAAAAGCTACGATCTTTATATTGATCGCGCCATGATTGAAGCGGAGTTTGATGCGCTTTGGAGCAAACAAGCCAGCTTGAATCCTGCTCTGTTTCACGAAACTGCACGAGCAGAGCTCAAAGATTGCCTGCTTCATCAGCGTCCGCTCAAGCCTGTAAAAGCCGGCCGCTGCACACTGATTCCCGAAGAAGAGCGAGCGCCTTTGGCACTGCCCAGCACTCAACGCGCCCGCATCTTGCAGGAAGTCAATCATTTGCGGATTTTGCGAGAAGGTTTGCAACAAGAACCATTGACGATGCAACAGCGCAATGACTTGGTTGAAGCCCTAGAACAAAACAGTAAGCGCAGTTTCACACAAATCAAGAAACTACTGAAACTGGGCGGCACGGTGCAATTTAATTTTGAAGATCCGAAACGCCAAGAACTCAAAGGCAATGTGACGAGCACCAATCTGAGTAAAGCTGATTTGTTCGGCAATGCTTGGTTTGAATTCAGCGAAACCAAGCAAGACGAAATTACTTGGCAACTGGTGAAGGAAGAAAACGAAGCCAAACTCGTGAAATGGTTAATAGACTCTACGGGCGTTGACGAGAGGACAGCACAAGCCTTGGCTGAAACAGGCTTGCCAGAGGGCTACGGCAGCTTGAGCAGCGCTGCATTAAATCGCATCATTCCAGCATTACGAGCCGACGTGATTCCCTATTCGCAAGCTGTCATTGATGCGGGCTTCGACCATCACAGCCAGCTCAGCCCTTCGGCGACTGGCGAAATCTTGCCCGAACTGCCCTACTACGGCGAGCCGCTGCGCCGCTTCGTCGCATTTGGTACAGGTGTACCCACCGACCCGCCAGAAAAGCAATTCGGCAAAATCGCCAATCCAACTGTGCATATCGGCTTGAATCAAGTGCGCACGGTCGTCAATGCCTTGATCAAGCGGTACGGCCACCCTTCGCAAGTCATCGTAGAAGTGGCTCGCGAACTTAAACAAAGCCAAGAGCAGCGCGATGAGGCTAACAAGCGGCAAGCGGAGAACCAGAGGCGCAATGCTCGCATCCGCGAAGCGATCGCTGGCACATTGAACATCAGCCAAGAGCGCGTTCGCGTAGCTGACATTCAAAAGTGGATTCTTTGGGAAGAACTCAGCTTTGATGTGGCTGACCGCAAGTGCCCTTACTCTGGCGAGCCTATTAGCGCGGCCAAGCTACTTAGCCCAGCTATAGAAATTGAGCATATTCTGCCGTTTAGCGAAACGCTCGACGACAGCCTGAACAACAAAACTGTGGCCACACGCGAGGCCAACCGAATCAAGCGCAACCGCACGCCATGGGATGCACGAGATGATTTTGCCGCGCAAGGCTGGGCGTACGACAGTATTTTGAACCGCGCAGAGCGCATGCCGCGCGGCAAACGCTATCGCTTTGCGCATGACGGCCGGGAGCAATGGCTGAAAAATGACAAGAGTTTTTTAGCTCGCGCTTTGAACGACACGCGCTACCTCAGCCGAGTGGCTCGCGAGTATGTAAGCCTCATCTGCCCGCAAGACACGCGTGTTATCCCCGGCCAGATGACGGCCATGCTCCGCGCGAAATTCGGCCTAAATGACATCCTTGGATTGCAAGGCGAGAAAAACCGCAACGATCATCGCCATCATGCTGTAGATGCCTGCGTAATCGCCGTGACTGACCAAGGCATGCTCCAGCGCTTTGCCAAGGCTAGTGCGAGCACGCGAGAGCGGCAACTCAATCGCCTTGTTGATTCGATGCCCCAACCATGGGGCACCGAAGAAGACAAGAAGTTTTGGTATTCCGTCAAGCGCGCCATTGACAACATTTGGGTGAGCCACAAGCCTGATCACGGCCATGAAGGAGCTATGCACAACGATACGGCCTACGGCTTGCTTGGAAATGGTCGCGTGAGCGTCCACAAAATTGTGGAAGGCAAGCGCACTTATGTTGAAGACAATCTCAAAGTGATTGAATTCTCAGATGCCAAAGCCTCGGAGCGTCACGGCATTCTGCCCAATGGCCAGCCACGGCCATATAAGGGCTACAAAGGCGATAGCAATTACTGTATTGAGATTGTGCGAAATGACAAGGGGAAATGGGAGGGGGAAGTCATTTCTACTTTTGAGGCTTATCAACTTGTAAGACAGCATGGTTTGGTGCGTTTGCAACATCCAAAATTGGGCGTTAGCGGGAAATCGCTCGTGATGCGACTCATCATTGGGGACGCTGCACGTCTAGAAATCGACGGAACCCTATTCACAGGTCGAGTAAGTTGGGTCAGAACTGACGGCAGAATTGCATTGGCTGGAGCTAACGAAGCAAACACAGATTCGCGTGATCGCGATAAAGCTGATGAGTTCGCTTATGTTGTAAAGGCTGCCAGCGTATGGCAAAAACTAAAAGCTCGTCGCATAACTATCTCTCCCACAGGGGAAATTCGCGACCCCGGTTTCAAAGAATAAACACCATGATCGGCCGAATCGTTGAAGTAAGTGACGACAGGCGGCATCTCTTTGTGCATCGTGGCTTCATGGTGGTGCGAGACACAGAAGGGGAGCGCAAAGAGTTAGGTCAAGTACCGCTGGATGATATTGCCGCTGTGATTGGCAATGCGCATGGCTTGAGCTACACCAACAATCTTCTTGTTGAACTAGCGCAGCGAGGTGCGCCTTTTGTGCTCTGCGCGGCTAATCACAATGCCGTGGGCATGCTGATGCCGATAGATGGCAACTACGAGCAAGGCAGGCGGATCGACGCGCAACTCGCCGCGACTGCGCCTACGCATAAGCGTTTGTGGGCAAGCATCGTGCGCTCCAAACTAGAGCAGCAGGCAGCTGCCTTGGAGGCCGCTGGAGCAAACCCTACCCCGCTGGCTGCACTAGCCAGTAAAGTGAAAAGTGGCGATCCTGAAAATCTAGAAGCACAAGGCGCTCGCCGGTATTGGACGTTGCTGTTCGGCGAAGGCTTTCGTCGTGATCAAAATGCTGGGAACATAAATGGCCTGCTCAACTATGGCTACACCGTGCTACGCGCGACTATGGCGCGCTCTACCATTGCCGCTGGCCTGCACCCTACGCTTGGCTTGCATCACAGCAACGATGCCAACGCGATGCGCTTGGTGGATGATCTGATGGAGCCATTTCGCCCCATGGTGGATTTGAAGGTCTGGCAACTCCAACGCGCTGGTGAAAGTGATGTGACGCAAGAGGCCAAACGCGCCCTGCTGCGCGTGATGTATGACGATATGCAGACCGAGGCAGGCGCCACGCCCGTGATGGTGTGCACGCAAAAGCTCGCTGTATCGCTTGCGCAGGTGTACTTAGGAGAGCGAGACAAGCTTGATTTGCCACTGCCCGGCCTGCCGCTTGACTTGGCTTCTTCGCTACAAAATGAGTAGCAACAAAAGCAATAAATACGCCGGCAAAAGCTTCAAATGCTCTCAGGATACAGGCTTATGTGGATGGTGGTGATGTTTGATCTGCCGGTGATTGAAAAGGCCGAGCGCAAAGCCGCCACAGGCTTTCGCAACACGCTGCTCGATCTTGGCTTTGAGATGAGCCAGTTCAGCGTGTACATGCGTTTTTGCACCAGCAGCGCACAGGTGGATACTTTGAGCAAAAAAGTGGAAGGTGCCTTGCCAGAGGGCGGTAAAGTGAATATCCTTCAGTTCACCGACAAGCAATACGAGCGCATCGTCACTTTTCATGGAAAAACGAAACAAGCGGCCAATAAAACGCCTGATCAATTCGATCTTTTCTGAATTTTTATGCTGATTATTCAAACCCGGAAAACGAAAAACCCCTTGACGAATCAAGGGGTTATCGTAATGCCAGTCTAGCTGATTGGGATATGAGCTCTGGCCGGAACTCTAGTTCCTGCGCACTGTTTTCGGTATTGAGTCTAGCTGATTGGGATATGAGCTCTGGCCGGAACTCAATTAGCGCGTAGGCAGATGCCTCGTCGAGTCTAGCTGATTGGGATATGAGCTCTGGCCGGAACAGCGCTCAAGCCGCCAAGCCAGTCGTAAATAGTCTAGCTGATTGGGATATGAGCTCTGGCCGGAACACTGCTGCGACGGCTGCATCCATCGCGTTTAGTCTAGCTGATTGGGATATGAGCTCTGGCCGGAACTACATCAGCATCAGCGCCTGGTGCGTCGTTAGTCTAGCTGATTGGGATATGAGCTCTGGCCGGAACCGGCATCCGCAATCGCCGTGAATTTGAAGTAGTCTAGCTGATTGGGATATGAGCTCTGGCCGGAACGTGGGCACGCTGCTTGATCATTGCG
>JANMFP010000039.1:0-6375 GCA_031378135.1 Variovorax sp.
GTGGTGCGTGATGAGTCCGGCAAAGAGGCCGCTGTGCGGCTGGTGTTTGAACCCAAAACCAGCCGCATTGAGCAAAGTGAACTCATCACCACGCTGCTGGCGCACACCAGTTTGGAGAGTTCGTCGCCGATTAACCTGACCATGATCGGTCTGGACGGCAGGCCTGCGCAAAAGTCGCTCCGGCAAATGCTCAGCGAGTGGATTGAGTTCCGCGCCACCACGATTGAGCGCCGCTCGCGTCATCGCTTGGAGAAAGTGCTGGAGCGCATCCATATTCTGGAAGGCCGCCAGATTGTTTTGCTCAACATTGATGAGGTGATTGCCATCATCCGCCAGAGCGATGAGCCGAAAGCTGCGTTGATCGCGCGCTTTAAATTGACAGACAGGCAAGCTGAAGACATCTTGGAAATTCGCCTGCGCCAACTCGCGCGCTTAGAGGTCATCAAGATCGAGCAAGAGCTCGCCGAATTGCGCAGCGAGCAAGGCAAGCTGGAAGACATCATCAACTCGCCTGCCAGCTTGCGCCGCTTGATGATCAAAGAAATTGAGCAGGATGCAAAAACTTTCGGCGATCCCACCAAAGATCCACGCCGCACCTTGATTCAAGCTGAGAAAAAAGCCGTCGCCGAGATCAAAGTGGTGGACGAACCCGTCACCGTGGTCGTCTCAAGCAAAGGCTGGGTGCGCGCACGCACGGGGCATGGTCATGATGCGGCCAGCTTCGCGTTCAAAGCGGGCGATGGCTTGTATGACACCTTTGAATGCCGTACCGTAGATACTTTGCTTGCCTTCGGCAGCAATGGCCGCGTGTACAGCGTCAACGTCTCGCTCCTGCCCGGTGCGCGCGGCGATGGCCAGCCTGTGACGACCCTGATCGAGCTGGAAAGCGGCACGCAGATCCTGCATTACTTCGCGGGCGCAGCCAGTGCGCAGCTCTTGCTCTCGGGTAGCGGCGGCTATGGCTTTATTGCAAGCGTTGAAAACATGATTTCGCGCCAGAAGGCTGGTAAAGCATTTATCAGCACGGGAGAGGGCGAGGCAGTCTGCAAACCCTCTCCACTAGAGATTTTTATAAAAAATCAGGCTCTAGCCGGCACAGAACCTGCGCTGAGTGCTATGAAATCAGTAGTGGCCACGCATGTGGCTTGCGCATCCACGGGTGGCCGCATTCTCACGTTTGAGATCACCGAACTCAAAGCCATGGCAGGCGGCGGCCGTGGGTTGATGCTGATTGATCTAGATGCCAAAGACAGCTTGGCCGGTGCAGTAGCTTACAGCCGCAGCATCAAAATCTCTGGCATCGGCAGAGGTGGCAAAGAGCG
The DNA here is from genome assembly GCA_031378135.1 of Variovorax sp. Taxonomy (GTDB): domain Bacteria; phylum Pseudomonadota; class Gammaproteobacteria; order Burkholderiales; family Burkholderiaceae_C; genus JANMDU01. The sequence continues at coordinate 1,323 of JANMFP010000039.1, forward strand.
CGAAGAGCAGCTAGAAATCCGAAGCTTGAACAACGCAAGAGCCGCCAGAGCTCGGAAAGGCAAAGCGGCTGATTTAGGCTTCAAGCCGACGGGCGTCGTCAGAGTGGAATAAAGGGTGGAGTCATGGCGCTGCAGTCTGCTGGGCGCAGCTGCAAGCGCATGCCAATCGGCGACATGGTGAAGGCCATGAGCTCTTCGGGCTCCAGGCCGTTGGGCGTTTGTATGCCAGCAATGTCGAATTGGCTGAGCATCATGACAAAAGCAATTTTGATTTCAAGCAAAGCCAAATAGCGCCCCGGGCAAGTGCGCGGGCCAGAGCCGAAGGGCATGGAGGCTTTTTTGTTGAAAGCGTCAGAGTTGTTGGCCGCATCATCTGAGGCCAGCCAACGCTCAGGTTTGAAAGCATGCGCTTGCGCGAAATGGGCTTCGCTCAGCGAGTCATGCCGGAAAGCGCACCAAATCAAGCTGTGCTGGGGCACGCGCACATTGCCAATCACCGTATCTTTGGTAGCTTCCAACGGCATATACGGCCCAACAGGCTTGATGCGCATGGATTCTTGGATGCAAGCATCCAAATAAGCCAAACCATCCAATTGCGCTAGATCGAGTTGCTCCCAATCGCCTGCAGCATCCACGCAAGACTTCACTTCAGCTTGCAGCTTGGCCAGAGCCTCGGGGTTGCGATGCAGAAGGTCGATCAGCCATGCGATCGAATGGGCCGTCGTGTCTTCTCCGGCCAAGAGCATGGTCGAAACATTGCCAATCACAGCCGATTCACTCACACCGCTGCCTTCGCTGCCCGCTGCAATGAGCATGGCTTCTAGCAAGTTTTGTGGATGCACTTTGCGCTCGGGTTCATTGGCCAGGCGCTGCTTGGCCTCAGCAATGAGGCGCGTGATTTCGTTGCGTACGATCTCTAAGCTCTCATCCAAGCGCCGATCTCGCGGCAGCTTGAAATAACGCCAATACGGGAAAAGCGACAAACTGCGCCGCGCAATCGCAGGCAAAATTTGATCGAGATGCTTTTGAATGATGTCTTCGCCCGATTCGAGCGTGTTGACCTCCGTGCCAAAAGCCAGGCCCGCAATGATATCGACGGTGTAGCGTTTGAGATCGTCAGCAAGATCAATGGCGCTGCCAGTGCGAGCAGCTTTCTCCCAGCGCGTTTGCAGCCTGCGCGCGACCTTTTTGAGCGTGGGCAAGTAAGCGCGAATCGGCCCAGGTGCAAAGCCTGCCATCACCATGCGCCGCTGGTTGCGCCACTCTACGCCCTCAGCCACAAACAACCCAACTTCGCCACCCATCTCCTGCGAGAGGCGCGCCGTGATGGTGGGTCGCCGAAAAACTTCAGGTCGCTCGCGCAGCACGCCTGCAATATCGTGATGGTTCGCAATCACCAAAACAGGCCGCAGGCCAAAAAACACGCGATATACCGGGCCATATTTTTGCGCCCAGCGCTCAAAGTTTTGATGAATCCGGTCTGGCCGAATCTGTAGCAAATTACCTATCAAAGGCAAGCGATATGGGCCGGGCAATTGTGAGATGTTTTGCAGGCTTTGCGCATCCATAACTTAGCGTTTGAACCAAACGACGACCAACATGGTTGCGAGGATGATGCTGCAACTCCCAAGGATGTGCACCCATTTTTGAAGTTTTAGGTTTTGGTGGTGCAATCGAATCGCTGCGTCTTTCACGCGACGTAATTTAACAATTTGCTGCTTGAGATTGGCGCGCTCACCACGTACGGAATCGAGCAGATTAAACAAACTCTCCAGCTGAGCTTTTTGCTCGGGCAAGGTCGCTGGTGCTGGCGGTGCAGGTTCCGGTTTGTATTCGGGGCGTTCAATACGAGCCACGCGCACCATTTCATCAAAACTGCCAGGCGCTGTTGTGCCGTAAAACACATCTGCTGCGCTTTCACTGTTAAAACGCGAATCGTCTAATAGATGATCAAGTGCAGCAAACTGATCGCTGCGGCCCGACACTTGGGCTTGCTTGGCTAGTATGGGCTCTACAAGCCGCACCATGCCAAGGTTTACTAACTCGATCAGTAGTTCGCTCACATCGCCAAAGCCTTTGAGCGTTTGCGTGTAAAGATTCACTGGCTGAGCGCCATCAATAGCAAGCAACAATACGCGCAATCGACGCGGCATTTGACGAGGATCGCGCTTCACGATTTCATTGCCGCGCTCAGTGCGCATCACCACATATTTGCCCAGCAATGCGAGCTCTGGCTTGGTCATCAATGACATGGGTGAACGCCTGAATATGTGTTGTATGTTGCTGTCTAGTTGGAATTATGAAGGAGTTTCAATTTGTAAGAACAGTTTTTTTGCCATGAAGCCGTGATTTGTAATTTGCAAAGCTTCATCACACCGCATCTGATGTCATGAAGTCTGCAAAAACCATCAAAAAGAAAACTTTAGAACTAACGTATGCGTTAAAAGCACAACTTCTAGCAATTGCAGGTCCGAGCGTACTATGGCAAAAATACATCAGCCCACTTCAGCAATCAGCTCAATCTCCACGCAAGCACCCAAGGGAATTTGCGCCACACCGAATGCACTGCGTGCATGCGCACCAACCGTTGCGCCAAACACCTGGCCGAGCAGCTCCGAGCAGCCGTTGGTCACGATATGTTGTTCGGTGAAATCGGCGGTCGAGTTCACCAAGCTCATGACCTTAACGATGCGCTTGATTTTGTTGAGATCACCCGTGGCCGCATGCAGCGCAGCCATCAGCTTGATCGCGCAACTGCGCGCAGCGAGCTTGCCTTCCTCGGTGCTCACGTTTTTACCGAGCTGGCCGACCCACACACCGCCATCTTTGCCCGCAATTTGGCCTGAGACGAAGATGAGATGGCCGGTTTGCACGAAAGGCACATATGCGGCGGCTGGCGCGGCCACAGGGGGAAGCTCGATGCCTAATTCTTTGAGTTTGTCGTAGACGTTAATGGTGGCGCTCATGAAGATACTCCGTTAGATAATGAAGTTATAAAACCGCATCGTAGCGGAACATCACAACAACTCTTCTGCCCATGCTGTCTTTTTCATTGCCGCTGCTTGCCTTCGTGCTGGGCTGCGCTTTGCAATTGCAGCAGCGGGAGCTGTTTTTTAATGGGTTTTATGGTGCTTTTAGCCTGATAGCCGGCGTATTTATTGCATTTAGTGCTATCAAATACATACCTATCAAGGATCACGAACAGCGCAGCATCAGTCGCTCGTATCGTTTCGCTGGTTTGCTGATGTTGTGCATCGCAGCGGCAATTTTGGGCTTTGCGCAAACCGGCTGGCGCGCCGCGATCTATGCCGGCGATGCGCTGGATGAGCGCTTAGAAGGCGCAGATCTTCGCATCACTGGCGTGATTGCCGCCATGCCGCAGCGCGATGAATCAGGGATTCGGTTTCGCCTCGATGTGGAATCGGCGCAACTGCTTAAAGATGGCAAAGCGACTGCTGTACAACTGCCGCCGCGCATCCAACTGTCTTGGTATCGCAGCTTGCCGCGTCTCTCAGAAGATGCGGCGGCTGTGCCATTTGCAGAGCTGCAAGCGGGAAGTGGCCCTATCAAAGCGGGCGAGCGATGGCAGTTGGTTGCGCGGCTGAAAGCGCCGCATGGCAATTTGAATCCCTATGGCTTTGACTATGAGCTTTGGCTCTGGGAGCAGGGCATTGCAGCCACCGGCTACGTGCGCGCCACACCGCGCGAGGCTGTGCGCGGCGACGCGCCAGTGAAAATTGGCCAAACTTGGCAGCATCCGCTAGAAGCTGCGCGCCAAAAAGTGCGTGATGCGATTTTTGAACGAGTCAGCAATCCGCAGTTAGCCGGCGTGATTGCAGCGCTTGCTACTGGCGATCAAGCCGCGATTGATCGCGCTGATTGGGATGTGTACCGGGCCACAGGCGTAGCGCATTTGATGAGCATCTCCGGGCTTCACATCACGATGTTTGCTTGGGGCGCAGCGTTACTCATTGGCAGCCTCTGGCGGCGCAGCATGCGGCTCACCTCTGCCTTTCCTGCCCAGCATGCTGCGCTGATCGGCGGTGTGTTGCTGGCTGCAAGCTACGCCGCTTTTGCGGGCTGGGGCGTGCCCGCGCAGCGCACGGTGTGGATGCTTTGCGCTGCGGCGGTGCTCAAGCTCTCGGGTAAACAATGGCCTTGGCCGCTGGTGTGGCTTTTCGTACTTGCACTGATCGTGGCGCTTGACCCTTGGGCGCTACTTTCTGCTGGCTTTTGGCTGAGCTTTGTGGCGGTTGGGATTTTGTTTGCCTCTGATGCGGGGCGCAGCCAGCAAGCCGAGAAGGGCCTGCAGCATCGGCTCATGAACATGCTGCGCGAGCAATGGATCATCACGCTGGCTCTTGCACCGCTCAGCTTGATTTTGTTCAACCAAGTCTCCATTGTTGGATTGTTCGCCAATGCACTGGCGATTCCTTGGGTCACGCTCATCATCACACCACTGGCGATGCTGGGTGTGATTGCGCCGCCCATCTGGGAGGCTGCTGCGCTATGTGTGCAAGCCTTGGGCGCCGTGCTGGGCTGGATGGCGCAGTTTCCGTTTGCTACTGTTTCCGTAGCATCCCGCGCAGATTTTATGCCGGCTATGGCCCTGTTTGGTGCTGTTTTGATGGTGCTCAGGCTGCCCAAGGCTGTGCGCTTTGCAGGCGCTGTGATGATTGTGCCCATGCTACTGGCCAGCCCGCCACGCCCGCAGTTCGGAGAGTTTGCATTGCTCGGCGCAGACATCGGCCAAGGCAATGCCATCCTCGTGCAAACGGCACATCGCAGTTTGCTTTACGACGCAGGGCCACGCTTCTCACGCGAGAGCGATGCCGGCCAGCGAACTCTGGTGCCCCTGCTGCGCGCTCTCGGCGAGAAACTCGATGTGCTGATGATCTCGCATCGTGATGCGGATCACATTGGCGGCGCGGCAGCTGTGCTCAAAATGCAGCCGCAGGCCAAGCTGATGAGCTCGATCGAAGAGGGCAATGATCTCCAGCAAGTTCGCCGCGCTGAGCGCTGCTTGGCTGGCCAAAAGTGGCAATGGGATGGC
>JANMFP010000103.1:0-16341 GCA_031378135.1 Variovorax sp.
TCGCTTCAACAAATCGCAGCAGGATGCGTTTTTGCCGCATGTCGAAAGCGGGCTGTTCACCTTCATTGGCGCGACCACAGAGAATCCTTCGTTTGAGGTGAACTCTGCCCTGCTCTCGCGTGCGGCGGTGTATGTGCTGGACCCCTTGAATGAGGATAATTTGAAGCAAATTATGCTTCTCGCCGGCAAAGTATATGCGCGGGATGCTACGGAATTAATAGCAATTGAAGATGCAGCGCAAGATCGCTTGGTGCAATATGCCGATGGCGATGCGCGGCGCTTGATCAACACGCTGGAGACGCTCTTCGTGCTCGCGGGCGCACAAAAACTTGCATCGATTTCCGATGAATGGTTGCTCAAAGTCTTGGGCGAGAAAATGCGGCGCTACGACAAAGGCGGTGAGCAGTTCTACGACACCATCAGCGCGCTGCATAAATCCGTACGCGGCTCAGACCCTGATGCCGCCCTGTATTGGTTCGTGCGTATGCTCGATGGTGGGGCTGATCCGCGCTACATGGCGCGCCGCTTGATACGCATGGCCAGCGAAGACATTGGTTTGGCCGATCCGCGCGCACTGCGTATGGCACTCGATGCGGCCGATGTGTATGAGCGCTTAGGCTCACCAGAGGGCGAGCTCACATTGGCGCAATGCGTGATCTATCTCGCCATGGCACCCAAATCGAATGCGGCTTACATGGCCTACAACGAAGCCAAAGCGCTCATCAAAAAGGAGGGCACACGCCCTGTGCCCCTGCATTTGCGCAACGCACCTACCCAGCTCATGAAAGAGATCGGTTACGGCAAGGCATACCGTTACGCGCACAACGAGGATGGCGCTTTTGCAGCTGGCGAGAACTATCTGCCTGAAGGCATGCCCGCGCCGAATTTTTATCGCCCTACCGAGCGCGGCCTGGAAATCAAGATTGCTGAAAAGTTACGCGAGCTCAATGCAAAAAATGCATTGGCGAATAAACAGAACACATGATGCAAAATTATTTTAATAAGCGAAGCTAATTGAATCCTAAAGCGACTGATATCGCTGTTGACCACCGGGAAAACCCACCCTTATAGCTGCTATTTGGCCCCGAGTCACTAAATTTGCGTGGCTACAATCCACCCAGTCTCTCGCTTCACTGAACACCTCAAGGTGGCGAGTTTCTTGCTAGTTGAATAAAAGCCAACAGCTGTCACCCATTTCACGGATGACAGCAAGTCATCAGTACGGAGACACTTTTTTATGGATATTTTTCTGCAGCAGATCATCAACGGTCTGGTTCTTGGCAGCATGTATGCGCTGATTGCGCTCGGTTACACGATGGTGTATGGCATTATTCAGCTGATTAACTTCGCCCATGGCGAGGTGCTGATGATTGGTGCGCTCACCAGTTGGGCCATCATCGGCATGATGAAAGCGGGCATGCCAGGCGTGCCAGGCTGGATGATTTTGCTGCTCGCGTTGATCATTGCCTGCATCGTCTGCGCGACGCTCAATTACATGATCGAAAAACTGGCCTACCGCTCGCTGCGCAACAGCCCACGTTTAGCCCCATTGATCACGGCGATTGGTATGAGTATCTTGCTGCAAACCATTGCACAGATCATTTTTGAACCCACCTTCAAGTCTTACCCGAATTTGATTGGTGCAGATCCGATCAATGTCGGCGGTGCGGTGATTACGCTGACGCAAATCTTTATTCTAGGCATCACAGCTGTCTGCTTGGCCATTTTGAGCTTCGTGGTGGGTAAAACCAATCTTGGCCGCGCGATGCGAGCCACGGCCGAGAATCCTCGCGTAGCAGCTCTGATGGGCGTCAAGCCCGATACGGTGATCTCTGCGACCTTCATCATCGGCGCTATCCTTGCAGCGATCGCTGGCGTGATGTGGGCGACGAATTACGGCACCGTGCATCACAGCATGGGCTTCCTGCCCGGCCTCAAAGCCTTTACGGCGGCTGTGCTCGGCGGTATCGGCAATTTGGCTGGCGCAGTCGTTGGCGGCATCTTCCTTGGCCTCGTGGAATCGATTGGCGCAGGCTATCTTGGCGCGCTCACTGGCGGCGTACTCGGCAGCCACTATGTTGATATTTTGGCCTTCACCGTGCTGGTGATCGTGCTGACGCTGCGGCCTTCTGGCTTGCTTGGCGAGCGTGTGGCAGATCGCGCCTAAAGGGACGTATCAGGAACTCATCATGTTTAAACTCGATTTCAAAAACAAAACACAGCTCGCCGTGATGGCGATCTTGCTGCTGCTCTTGCCCATCGTGCTGCAAGGCGCCGGTAATTTTTGGGTGCGCATTGCGGATATGGCGCTCTTGTATGTGCTGCTGGCGCTCGGCCTCAATATCGTGGTCGGCTATGCGGGCCTGCTTGATTTGGGCTTTGTCGCCTTCTTTGCTGTGGGCGCGTATATGTATGGCCTGATGTCGTCGCCGCATTTGTTTGAAACCTTTGCTTGGGTGAAGGCGACTTTTCCTAACGGGCTGCACACACCGATTTGGTTGATTGTTCCGATGGCGGCGCTCCTCGCGGGGCTTTTTGGCGTGTTGCTTGGTGCGCCAACGCTTAAGTTGCGCGGCGATTATCTGGCCATCGTTACGCTGGGCTTCGGCGAAATCATTCGCGTGTTCATGAACAACTTGGATCACCCCGTCAACATCACGAATGGCCCGAAAGGCCTGGCTGGTATTGATCCGATGAACATTTTTGGATTCAGCTTTGGCAAAGGCATTGAGCTCTTCGGCTTCAAATTTGGCCCCCTGGTGCTTTACTACTACCTGTTCATGATCCTAGTCATCATCAGCATCATCTTGTGCCACCGCATGCAAACCTCACGCGTGGGCCGGGCATGGATGGCGATTCGCGAAGACGAAATCGCGGCCAAGGCCATGGGCATCAACACCCGCAACATGAAACTTTTGGCCTTCGGCATGGGCGCGACTTTTGGCGGCGTTAGCGGCTCGATGTTTGCGGCCTTCCAAGGCTTTATTTCGCCAGAATCCTTCTCCCTCATGGAGTCCGTGATGATTGTGGCGATGGTGGTGTTGGGTGGCCTCGGGCATTTGCCGGGCGTGGTGCTTGGCGCGCTGCTGCTTGCAGCTTTGCCCGAAGTGTTGCGCTTCGTCTCCGGTGCATTGGATTTGCAAGCCGTCACAGGTGGGCGGATTGATGCCTCTATCCTGCGCCAATTGCTCATCGCGCTAGCCATGATCATCATCATGCTGATGCGCCCAAAGGGTTTGTGGCCTTCGCCAGACCATGGCAAATCCCTCGAAAATTCAGCGAAATAAGGAGAGCATCATGAGCGATATTGTTCTCAAAGTCAGCAACGTCTCCAAACGCTTTGGCGGCTTGCAAGCCCTCTCAGATGTGGGCATTGAAATTCACCGCGGCCAAGTCTATGGTTTGATCGGGCCGAACGGCGCTGGCAAAACCACGTTTTTTAATGTGATCACCGGCCTTTACACACCTGACAGCGGCAGCTTCGAGCTAGCAGGCCTGCCCTACACACCGACAGCTGTGCATGATGTGGCCAAAGCTGGCATTGCGCGCACTTTTCAAAACATTCGCCTGTTTGCTGAGATGACAGCACTAGAGAATGTGATGGTTGGCCGCCATGTGCGCACGCATTCTGGTGTGATCGGTGCGATGCTGCGCACGGCCAGCTTCAAGGCGGAAGAAGCGGCGATTGACAAACGCGCGCAAGAGTTGCTCGATTACGTGGGCATTGGCAAATTTGCTGACTACAAGGCTCGCACGCTGTCTTATGGCGATCAACGCCGCCTAGAAATCGCACGTGCTTTGGCCACCGATCCCCAACTGATTGCGCTTGATGAGCCGGCAGCTGGTATGAATGCCACAGAAAAAATCACGCTACGGGCTTTGATCGACAAAATCCGCAAAGACAATCGCACGATTTTGCTCATTGAACATGATGTGAAACTCGTGATGGGCCTGTGTGATCGCGTTACCGTGCTCGATTACGGCAAGCAAATTGCCGAAGGCGTGCCTGCCGATGTGCAGAAGAACCAAAAAGTGATCGAGGCCTATCTAGGTACGGATCACTAAGAGAGAGCCATAAAAATGACGACAAGCAACAAACCCATTCTGCTCAAAATCTCAGGCCTCAAAGTGGCTTACGGCGGCATCCAAGCTGTCAAAGGTGTGGATCTCGAAGTGCGCGAAGGTGAGCTCGTGACCTTGATTGGCTCCAACGGCGCTGGCAAAACCACCACGATGAAAGCCATCACGGGTGGCTTGAAGCCCAATGAAGGCACGGTTGAATACCTCGGCAAAAATATTGCAGGCCTAGGTGCTTGGGATCTGGTGAGAACGGGCCTGGCGATGGTGCCCGAAGGCCGCGGCGTATTCGCCCGCATGACGATCACTGAAAACCTGCAAATGGGCGCATACACACGCACCGACAAAGCAGAAATCGCCGCTGGTATCGAGCGCGCCTTTGCCACCTTCCCTCGCCTCAAAGAGCGCAAGGATCAACTCGCCGGCACGATGAGCGGCGGCGAGCAGCAAATGCTGGCGATGGCGCGCGCGCTCATGAGCCAGCCTAAAGTGTTGTTGCTTGATGAGCCTTCCATGGGCCTCTCACCCATCATGGTGGCGAAGATTTTTGAGGTTGTGAAAGAAGTGTCCTCACAAGGCGTGACGGTGCTTCTCGTAGAGCAAAACGCCAAGCTCGCTTTGCAAGCGGCTGACCGCGGCTATGTAATGGATTCTGGCTTGATCACGATGAGCGGCGATGCCAAGCAGATGCTTAACGATCCGAAAGTGCGCGCTGCTTATTTGGGTGAATAACAGAGGCAAATCGCGTGGTAGCCGGCGTATATGTTGTGCAGAGTGCTCACAATTTAAGAGCACTTTTCTTATAAGTTCGTCAACACCTTCACATGCGCATGCACGCTACGCGCTAAGGCGCTGAGGTTATAGCCGCCTTCTAAGCAGCTCACAATGCGACCCTTAGCATGGCGCTTGGCGACATCGCCAATGCGTTCGGTGAGCCATTGGTAATCAGCTTCCACCAAACCCATCTGCCCCAAATCATCATCGCGATGCGCATCAAAGCCAGCGCTGATGAAGATCATTTCAGGGCGAAATTCTTCGAGTTTTGGCAGCAGTATTTGTTCAAACAAATCGCGCACTGCAGCGCCGCGCGTGAAAGCGGGCACAGGCAGATTGAGCATGTTGTCTGCCCTAGCATGCTCGCCGCTGTAGGGATAAAAAGGATGCTGGAAGATGCCCACCATCAGGCAACGCGAATCGCTCGACAAAATATCTTCCGTGCCATTGCCATGGTGCACATCAAAATCCACGATGGCCACACGCTTTAAGCCTCGCCGCTCCAACGCATGCTTGGCAGCAATTGCAATGTTGTTAAACAAACAAAAGCCCATGGCTTTATCGCGCATCGCATGATGGCCGGGCGGGCGAATCGCGCAAAAAGCATTTTGCAAATGGCCATCAATCACTTCATCGGTGGCCGCGACTGCAGCGCCTGCCGCACGCAATGCAGCATCTAAGCTGAAGGCATTCATGGCGGTATCGGGATCGATATAAAAATGGCTGGGGCCGCCGGCCATTTCCTCGGCTTCGATGCGATCGCGCAAGCCGTGCACTGCAGCCACATGCATGCGGCTGTGCGCGAGTTCGATATCTGCCAATGAAGCTTGCGGAACTTCAGGCTGCAAGAGCACATCTAGCAGGCCAGAGCTCAGCAGATGATCAGCAATCGCATCGAGCCGTTCGGGGCATTCAGGATGGCCTTCCCCCATCTCATGCAAGTGGCAATCGGGATGAGAAAAATATCCCGTGCTCACGCTTGCCACCACAATTTAAGGTATCGTTTCAAGATGGATTCCAACACAAGCAACAACATTTTGTCTCGTCTTTTGGCACAGCTTAACACGGTCATTGTGGGCAAAAAGCCTCAAGTGCAAGACTGTGTGGCCTGCTTGTTAGCCGGCGGGCATTTGCTGATTGAAGACGTGCCCGGTGTCGGTAAAACGACTTTGGCGCATGCCCTCTCGCGCAGCTTCGGCCTGAAATTTTCCCGCGTGCAGTTCACCGCCGATTTGATGCCCAGCGATTTAACTGGCGTGTCGATTTACGAGCGCGGCAAAGAGAGCTTTGTCTTTCACGCTGGCCCCGTGTTTGCTCAGGTGTTGCTCGCCGATGAGATCAACCGCGCCAGCCCGAAAACGCAATCTTCTTTGCTGGAAGCGATGGAGGAAAAGCAAGTGACGGTAGAAGGTGAAACGCGCCCCCTGCCCCAACCTTTCTTCGTGATCGCCACGCAAAATCCACACGATCAATTGGGCACTTACGCGCTGCCAGAAAGTCAGCTCGATCGCTTCCTCATGCGCATCAGCTTGGGCTACCCTGGTCGCGCCGCAGAGCGGCAGCTCCTTAGCGGAGGCGACAGGCGCGATGTGGTGGAGCAATTATCTGCCGTGCTCATGCCTGATGATCTGAAGGCTCTGCAAGCGGCCGTGCAAGCCATATCAGCATCTGAGCCCTTGCTTAACTATGTGCAGGATTTGATTGCGGCGACGCGCAGCGGGCAATGGTTTTTGCAGGGGCTTTCACCCCGCGCCGGCATTGCTTTGCTTCGCGCGGCCAAAGCCCAAGCGTTGCTCTCGGGCCGCGATTATGTGGCTCCTGATGATGTTCAAGCCATCCTCCCGCAAACGATTGCTCACCGCTTGATTCCTGTGGCTGATGCCGGGCGCGGCTCGGTGGAGCAGGTGCGTGCCATGATGGCGGCTGTCGCTCTGCCGTAAATCATGCTGAGCGCGATTCGCAAGCGACTCCGGCAGTGGTGGCAATCGCGCCTGCCGCTGACTGACACATGGACGCTGACGCAGCGCAACGTGTATATCCTGCCCACCCGCGCCGGCTGGATGCTTGCCCTCACCTTGATTGTGCTCCTCGTTGCTTCAATCAACTATCAACTTAACCTGGGCTATTTGCTGACCTTCATGCTCGCTGGCGCAGCCGTGGTGGGTATGCATGTAACGCACGGCAATTTGCGCGGCATGACTATGAATTTAATAGCAGGTCGTGCAGATTCTATGCCGGGCAAAAGCTCTTTTAGCAGTTCAAATTCTGGTTCTGCTTCGGCTTCTGTGGGCGCCATCTTTGCAGGCCACATCGCACAAGTCGAGGTACGCCTCTCGCATGCGCGTAAGAGTCAGCGCCCCAGCATTGGTTTGGCTTTACTCGATGATGCACACGCACCCCACTGGGCTTGGACGGATGTGCCCTCGCAGGGCACGAGCGTGGTAAATGTAGCCTTCAAAGCCCAGCGGCGCGGCCTGCATCGCATCCCTGCCCTGCAAGCCGAGACGCGCTATCCATTGGGCACCTTTCGCGTTTGGACGGTCTGGCGGCCTAAATCTGAAGTGCTGGTGTATCCTGCGCCCGAGCCTCATGCACCGCCCCTGCCACCGGGCGAGCCGCGCTCAGGCGGCGGTGGTGCAGCGCGTATGCAGCAAAGCGGCGAATTTGATGGGGTGCGCGCCTATCGCCGAGGCGATCCTTTGAAGCTGGTGGTGTGGAAGAAAGCCGCCAAATCAGATGAACTCGTGAGCCGCGATACCCAACAAGCCCAGCGCTATGAGCTCTGGCTCGATTTTGCAGCTTGCGGTGCCACGGCGACAGAAGCCAAGCTCAGCCGCCTCACCGCTTGGGTGCTCGCCGCCGATCAGCTTGACTCTGATTACGGCCTGCGCATTCCCGGCCGAGTGATCAAACCAAGCGCTGGCGAAGCGCACAAAAGAGCTTGCTTGGAGGCATTGGCTCTATGCTGAACAAAGTAGAAAAATTACGCCATTTGCCGCGTGATGCGCGTGACACCCTGTTTTTGCTTGGCGTGATCTTCTGGGTGATCCTGCCGCACATGGGGCATCTGCCTGTATGGTGCTCTTGCCTAGCGATTGCCGTTTTGTTTTGGCGTGGAAAGCTGGCCTTAGGCAGCCAGCCTTTGCCCTCCAAATGGTGGTTGCTGGCCACCCTGGTGCTCATCATGGCTGCGACGTGGTTTACGCATCGCAGCCTGCTCGGGCGCGATCCAGGTGTCACCTTGATCGTTGCCCTGCTCTGCCTCAAAACCCTTGAACTGCGTGCCAAACGCGATGCTTTCGTCGTGTTCTTCTTGGGCTTCTTCACGATGCTCACGAATTTCTTTTTCTCGCAAAGCCTTTTGGTTGCCGCCGCTATGCTGCTAGCGATGATGGGGCTGCTCACTGCTTTGATTCATTCACATCGCATGGTGGGGCAGCCCGCCTTGAGCGAATCTTTGCGATCAGCAGGCCAGCTCGTGCTGCTAGGCACGCCTATCATGGCCTTGTTGTTTGTGCTGTTTCCTCGCGTGGCGCCGCTTTGGGGCATGCCCGGAGAAACCCAAGCTGGGCGCAGCGGGCTCTCAAACGAGATGAGCGTGGGCGATATGGCAAAAGTCACCCTCGACGACACGATTGCTCTGCGCATCAAATGGAATCTCAAGCCAGAGCAAAGCATACCGCCGCAAGCCCAAATGTATTTTCGCGGCCCTGTGCTCAGCCAGTTTGATGGCCGCACATGGCGGCCGAATGTTGAGAGCTCATTCTCAAGGCGCTTTCCCATGCCCGTCGATCTGCGCACGAGCAATGACATTTACAGCTATGAAGTCACACTAGAGCCCATGCGCAGACCTTGGGTGTTTGTGCTCGAGGCCGCCACGCAAGCCCCAAAAGTACCGGGCTATGAGGTGTTCATGACACCCGAGCTGCAATGGGTCGCCAACCTGCCCATCTCAGATTTGGTGCGCTACACAGCAACAAGCAGCTTGCAGTTTCGCCATGGGCCCGAGCGCAATGTGCCCGGTATGCAAAGCTATTTAGATTTGCCGCCGGGTTTTAATCCGCGTACCATGCAGCTGGCCTTTGATATTCGCCGCGATCCACGCTTTCAACGCGCAGGCGCGCAAGAGCTCGTGCCCGAGGTGATGCGCCGCCTGCGAGAGGGCGGCTATACCTACACGCTCGATCCCGGCGTGTATGGCCAACACTCGGCTGATGAATTTTGGTTTGACAAAAAAGAAGGCTTTTGCGAGCACATTGCATCGAGTTTCGTGATCTTGATGCGCGCGCTCGATATCCCCGCCCGCATCGTCACGGGCTACCAAGGCGGCGAACTCAATGCCGTAGATGGCTACTGGACGGTGCGCCAGCGCGATGCGCATGCTTGGGCCGAGGTGTGGCAAGCAGGCATAGGCTGGGTGCGGGTGGATCCTACAGGAGCTGTCTCACCGGCACGCATTGGCAGCTTCAATCGGCTGACCGCACCGCAAGGTGCCGTAGGGGCAGCCTTGAATGCGGTGATTCCTCTTGGGCTCACGCAGCAGCTTCGCGCCGCTTGGGAAGCTGTCAACAATTCTTGGAATCAATGGGTGCTCAACTATTCGCAAGCCAAGCAACTCGATTTGCTCAAAAACATCGGCTTTTCCAGCCCGACTTGGGAAGACTTGGGCAAAGTGCTGGCGCTCATCATCGCTTTGGTCGGCCTGATTGGCGCGGCTTTTACCTATTGGGAGCGCCATCACCAAGACCCTTGGCTACGCCAGCTTAAAAAGGCAAGAAAGCTTTTGGCCAAAGCAGGCTTGCCATCAGAGGCCAGCACACCGCCGCGCACGCTTGCATTGCAAGCCATCGCCAAGTTTGGCGATGATGCGCGCCCGCTGCACGATTGGCTGATACAGTTCGACGCGCTGCGGTATCGCCCACAAACAAAAACTGAGAACAACAACAAAAACGCAGGGCAAAGCTTGGCTACACTTGCACGCAGTTTCTCGCGCTTAAAACCTTTATCTCAGCCCCCATTTCAGCCCTTATCGCAGCCTTCTTCCTGATGCCTCGCCACCTTCCCATCACGCGCCGTGCACCCTGCCAGATCCAGCAGGTCGCTATTATTTTAATAGCGACCTGCTCAATATCTATGCCGGCTACAGCCCAAAAATCTGCCAAAAACACGAAGAAAAACGTACCGCTGAGCTCTACACAAGATCAAGCCTATGCCAGCCGCGAAGAAGTCATGCGCTTTGCAGACGACGTGGCCGAGCGCAGAAATCTCGACAAAGAATGGGTGCGCCAAGCCATCGGCCAAGCCCGCTTCATTCCCACTGTGCAGCGCCTCATGCGCCCCATGCAGCCCTCCAGTTCAGGCGTGGTCTGGAAAAATTGGCGCGTCTACCGCAGCCGCTTTATCGACCCCGTTCGCATTCAAGCTGGCGTGAAATTTTGGCGCGAGAATGCAACCACCCTAGAGCGCGCCGAGGCAGAGTTCGGCGTACCTGCTGAGATCATAGTCGGCATCATCGGCGTCGAGACCATTTATGGCCGCGACATGGGCACCTTCCGTGTGATGGATGCTCTAGCTACCCTGGCCTTCGATTTTCCGAAAACGCCAAAGCGCGACCGCACTGCCTTCTTCCGCGACGAGCTCGAGCAATTCTTAAGCCTCAAGAATCGCACCGGCATCGATCCCTTAGAACTGCGCGGCAGTTACGCTGGCGCCATGGGCCTAGGCCAATTCATGCCCAGCAGCTGGGTGAAATATGCCATTGACTTTGATGGGGATGGCAAAGTTGATCTGTTTAACAGCAAAGCTGATGCCATCGGGTCGGTTGCCAACTATTTCAAAGCCTTCGGCTGGAAAACTGGCCAGCCCACACATTACCCCGTGAGCTTTGATGCCGCGCGACTGGACAAAGAAGCCCTGCTCGCCCCAGACATCTTGCCTACCTTCAGCCCCGAAAACTTCCAAGCCAAAGGCGCAGTGCTCACAGGCGCAGCCCTCACTCACATCGGCCCTCTTGCCCTCATCGAACTCCAAAACGGCGACCCAGTAGCATCGCCTTCCAACGCCCAGCTATATTTGGCAGGTACAGAGAATTTCTACGTCATCACCCGCTACAACTGGAGCAGCTACTACGCACTTAGCGTGATTGAACTCGGGGCGGAAGTCAAGGCGGCATTGCGTTGAACCAGCGTAGCGTGCTGCATTTCACGCCTCATCTGAAGTTTGATCAAGCACCCAGTTTAGTCATCACCATCTACGAAAATCTTTTTTCAATGCGCAGATAAATGGCTCCAAAGAGAGCGCCTAACAAAACGCCTGACAGCACATCCCACATCACATGCTGCTTGATCGCCAACGTCGAGTAAACGATCAAAGCGCACCACACCCAATTGAGCAGCAAAACCGCTCTTGGGCAATGTATTTCGCGAAAAATAGCGTGCAATGACATGCCAGTAAATATCGCAGTTGCAACATGCAGCGAAGGAAAAGCGTTGCCGGACAAGTCTATTTTTCGCAAAACTGATGTTGTCGAATCCTGCAGCCAAGGTGCAGAGGCATCAAAAGGTACTGCCGTCGGGAAAATCCAAAATATCAGCAAACCCGCCGCGCATACCGCGCCTATTCCAAAACCATAAACCACCAAACGTGCAAAGTTGGGTTGCAAGGCTGGCGCCAATGCGGTGTACAACCACAAGGAGACATAAACATAGAAAGCCGGGGGCCAAAAGACCACCCATTCATCTATCCATGTCGCTGGCATTTTGGTCACGACCGCTCTAGGGTGGTGAAGCAGTTCAAAATAAATATAGAAAAACAACGCCATAAATAGCGTCGTGCCTGCGGCCTTAAAAAACCACAGCTTAATGAACCGAGAAAATAATTCGACGTACCAACTGCGGCCGGATCTGTGTTCCGAAATAATCATAAGCCACCGAGCAAGCGTTCAGCGGGCGCTTGTGCGAATGTAAAGTCGAGGCTAGCGACTCGCGAGTCCAGGCACGACACTTCGCCAGCGATATTGACCGTATCGCCAGCAAGTTCGCGGGTTCGCAAATCGAAAAAAAGCCGCATGTTTGGCACAACGGCTTGCCTAAAGAAACATTTGCGGACTGCAATCAACACGCCGATATTTCCATCATGACTGCTTCGTGCTTTTGTATCGCCAGCGCGTAAGCCCGCGCCTGCAATTTGCGCGGCAGCTTCAATGATCATGACTCCCGGAACAATCGGTTGGTCTGGAAAGTGCCCTTTGAAGACAAATGAATCTTCCTCCCACACAGCTTCGCCCGTGTAATGATTGCTGGCCAGCACAGTTACTTTTTTAGCGAAAAGCATGGCATCACGATGCGGGATGCATTGCTTGATCGCACTTTCATCCAAGTGCATGGGATAACTCAGCATCATGACCTATCGCTCTTTCGACGAAAAAACATGGGAATAGTTTTTATAGCTTAGAAAGATCATCAGGCTCGATGCTCAACGATTGCCATGCCACGCCTTCGATTTCAATATCTAGATTTTCTCGGCAGATATCGGCATGGATATAAATGGCTTTTACAAAAGATCCAAGGTGTTGATGCATCAAGTCCTTGATCAGTGCGGCATCTCGCTCATGCCTGACATAGACACGCATGTTGAGCGCTTGCAAAGAATACGAACATTGCCCTTTGCTGCGTAGATTTGCTTGATCAATCACAGCTTGCAGATTTCGCAGAGTCTCTAGTGTTTGACCATGCACATCTCCTACGTGCAGTGTCTCATGTCCGACGATGCTTGCAGTGCCCGAGATAAAAAGCAGCTCTTGTTGATGCAGGTAGGCTAGGCTGGCGCGAGAAAAAGTCGGGCTTCTGAGCCCATATTGCGCAGGGTAATTGTAGGCACTGATTTGCCGAGGATTCTCGATGGCAGCAGTCGGCCTTCGGCCTGCCAAAAAAGCCACACTCAAAGGTCCAGCCTTAACGCCTAGAGCGCAGGCCGCCGGCACGTTACCTGTCACGCCACGTTCAGCCAATGAGAAACCCATTTGTCGGCCCGCATTAAATTGCTGATACCGCTCAACGCCATTCTCTACGCCAGTGATGTTAGGGACGTAGTTCCATGCGCGCCACAGATATGGATACTTGTATTTCTCTAGCGCATCAAACAACTGACTGTAGGCTCTTTGCGATACCTGCTCCAGCGTATTCGCACTGCCCTGTGCTTGATCAGTTTCGGGCACATCAATGACTCCAAACAAAAGATCGTCCGTACAACTCAGGCGTATGCCAGTCTCGCCTAGGATACGAACTAACTGCTCACTCGACCATGTTTCAGAGTAGTGAGGTGTCGTGCTTGCTAAAAGCTGAGCACGTATGTGCTGCCTGACTTCTGGCACATTCTTAGGTGAAGAATCTAGACCAAATGTGATTTGAGCCAAGCAATTAAGATAAGACGCGTCGCCCAATCTTGGCAGCGAGTATGGTGACGATACGACGAGTTGCATTGAAACAGACAATCTCGATATATGACTACGATGATGGATGGAATTTGCGAGCAATGAGCGACACATTCGTGCCCCCAAATGCAAAGGAATTAGACATCACTGCTTCTAACGCCACGTTACGTCGCGCCTCGCGCGGCACAAAATCAAGATCACAAGCAACATCAGCATGATCTAGGTGAGCAGTCGGAGGAATGTCTCCAGAATCTAAGGCCAAGACACTCAGTGCAAACTCTAGCGCACCACCTGCACCAATCAAATGGCCATGAACAGCCTTCGTAGAGCTCACAGGCATTTTGTACGCATGAGATCCAAAAGCTGCTTTGATAGCTTGGGTTTCAATCACGTCGCCAGCAGTCGTCGCTGTTCCATGTGCGTTGAGGTAACCGATACTCTCAGCAGACAAGCCAGATTCTGCAAGCGCTGCATTGATGGCATTGATTTGCCCTTCAACTGATGGCAGAGTTATATGTACGCCATCAGTAGTCGTCCCGTAGCCGCACAACTCAGCATAAGGCTTTCGGCTGCAAGTAGGCGCGATACCCTCGGCCTGCAATACCAGCGCGGCCGCGCCCTCGCCCAAAACAAAACCCGTCCTCTGTGCATCAAATGGCCGGCAACTGGTGGCAGGATCATCACCATGTGCTTTAGCCATCACACGAAGCGCATTCCAAACCACAAACGAGCCCGGCGTTAGCATAGCTTCGGTACCCACCACGATAGCGGTATCGATATACCCATGGCGCAGTGCACGATAGGCCTCACCTAACGCCACTGCGGATGATGCGCAGGCAATTGTGTAAGTGAAGCACTGGCCGTGAAACTGATGCGCAATGGAAATTGCAGCCGCAGCAGAATTGGCCATCATGCGCGGCACTGCTAGCGGGTGCATGATCGTTGGGTCGCGGTTTTCAGCCGCGGCTCGCTGTAATTGCTCAAAGAAACGCGTATACAAGCCGTCAAGTGTGTGCGCGCCACCCATTCCAATGCCCACATAAACTCCGGTGCGTTTTTTTTGTTGTGAATCCGCCTTGAATTCAGCGTCAGCCAGCGCCTCTTGCGTTACGGAGAGTGCAAATTGTGTTGCGCGATCTAAGCTGGCAGTCTGTCTCGTTTGGCTTGTATCAAAATCACTGGATACCGCCGCTGCCAAAGCATTGGGCAGCAATTTTAGAATAGGCTGTGGTGCACTCGACACTGCACTACGACCCATTAGTGCGGCTTGAAAAGTATCTGCTCGGTTCAAGCCTAGCGGCGTGACCATCCCAATTCCGCGAATACTGACCCTACGCAATTGATGCACCGGGGGTTACAAACTGCTTGTCCGTAGCAGTTTCATCAGGCCATTTACCACCGTTTTTGCTGATGACAATTTTTTCCATGTGAGCCGCCACCTCGTTCAGAGTCATATTTTGAAACTGTGCCACATCATCAACATGAATGCCGTAGCGATCTTCTACTTCAAACAACACCTCAACAACGCCTAACGAATCAAGCCCCAATTCGCTCATTTTTAGATGAGGGTTAGCTAATTTTTCTGGCGAAATAGCGCCCTGCGCTAACAAAAAATCATCAATCACTTGACGCAGCATAAAAAACTCCAGCTCTCGCTTAAACAATAGTAGTGCTTAAATTCACTCGATAATAAGATTCTAGCCTTTGAGTCACATCATATCTATTGCCAGCCGCAGTGAATTTAGAGCCTAGCTTCAGATCAATGCGAAGCGGTAGCGTGGGTTTTCGCCAGATCGGCCAAGATTTACCCAAGTAGCGCATGTTGTATCTCATCAGAACTGCTTGAATTGAAACGCCTGAGCGCATGGATATGAATGCAGATGTTTCGCCAAATGCATTCACTTGCGAGCCCATGGTGCGAGTTCCTTCGGGAAAAATAATCACGATTGAGCCATTTTTGAGCTCTTCACAAGCTTGGCGAATGAGTCTTGCTGGATCATCGTTGCCGATGTAGCCAGCCAAGCGTGCCATAGGCCCAAAAAACAAGTTGCGTCTCAGCCCTGCTTTAATGATGCAAGTTGCATGAGGCAATTTGGATAGCAAAATCACAGCATCAAGAAGAGAAGGATGATTAGCAATAAGTATCAAAGGCCGCTGCATTTCAACAGTTTTAAACTCATCGCTTTTGATCCTGACAAAACAAAAAGTCTTCAGTATCCAAAGATAAGTAGCTAGAGTCCTGCATATCAATCTGCGCCCAAGCGAAACACGGACTCTTCTCGGAAAACCTAATAATAAAATTGCTATGGGTAAGCCTAGCAAGCACAGCGTTGCCAAACTACCTAGCCCTAACACCATCGCCAAGTACTCATACAAAAATTTGATCGCACGCATAACAGTGGTACAAAATGCGTCGCACTCTACGGTTGAAATCCAGCTTTGCTAGCGAGTTTGTGATTACAACAGCACTGCTGCATTCACGCAAGTTTGCCAAATAAAAAATGCGCTTTTCGACTTTTCGCAAGAGCATACGCTCCGGGCTCAAGCAGCCCAACCAATGCGTCACCATCAAGATCAACGTAATCGGCTTGCGCGGAAACGACGATCTCTGCGGCTAGTTCATGGAGTTGTTTCAGCTGAGCGTCAATCCGCGCCATGAACTGCTCGTCTGTCAACAGATCGCGCAACTCTTTATTCAGCTGGGCAAACCACGGCAAACTTGCTTGATCCAGCATCATTGGGGCGTTGCGCTTTGCACTAACGAGATTCCACGCCCGCAAAAACAACTGCATTTCAAGATTGATAGCTTGAATTGCAGCCAATTTAGTGCGCATGCGAGCCATGCAACTGACATCAAGCAGTTTATTTTGGAAGAACAGCTGACACATCACACCCCAATAGTAAGCATAATCCCAGATCACTTTGACAGGCAACACCTCTGGATCACCAAAGATTTTGTATTGATCAGTGTACAAACTCAGCATGTTTTTGTACAAGGAAAAATAGATCTGCTCGTAGATTTCAGCCATCATTGAAGTGGCGCCTTGGTTTTGGTCGAT
>JANMFP010000124.1:0-5481 GCA_031378135.1 Variovorax sp.
GTTTTGCATGGGATCGAGCTTTATGTCGCTCGCCTTGCCGGCGGTGGGCATGGTGTTTCCGAAGGCGCAAGCGGGCAGAGCGCTTTCGGCTTATAACTTGGTGATTTTCTCGGGTGTTTTTGTGGTGCAGTGGGGCGTGGGCCTCACGATTGATGGCTTCAAATATTTTGGCCTCGGCACGACAGATGCTTATCGCGCGGCCATGGGGGTATTCCTGATTTGCGCAACGCTGGGATATTTGCGATTTGTTTTGGATAATAGAAACATGCAAAACCGTTTTTTGGCCTCGCAGTCTGCTGCTGAGTGAATCACATTTGAACCACATTTTGATCATCGCCCACGCGCCGTTGGCTACAGCTTTGCGCACCTGTGCATTGCATGTATTTCCAGACTGCGGCTCAAGCGTCACTGCGCTGGATATTCCGCCCAGCATGCCGCCTCAGGAGAGCGTGGCGCAAGCACGCGTGATGCTTGCCCAACTGGGCGGAAATGCCTTGCTGCTCACGGATGTGTTTGGCGCGACACCGAGCAACATCGCCAAGCAATTAACCGATGGCATCCACACGCGTTTGCTCACTGGTGTGAACCTGCCTATGCTGCTGCGCGCCGTCACGTATCGGCATGAGGCGCTTGATGTGCTCGTGCAGCGCGCGCTGGCGGGTGGCTCGCAAGGCGTGATGCAAGTGGCCGTGACGGCACCCCAAAACCAAACTCTAAAGAATCATGATTCAAACGACCATCAAAGTCAGCAATAAATTAGGCCTGCATGCGCGGGCCTCGGCCAAGCTCACTAAGTTAGCGGGCAGTTTTCCGTGCGAGGTGTGGCTTTCGCGTGGTGAGCGCAAAGTGAACGCCAAATCCATCATGGGTGTGATGATGCTGGCTGCTGGTATGGGCACAGATGTGGTGCTGGAGACCAGCGGTGATCAAGAGCAGGTGGCCAGCGACGCGATCCAAACTTTGTTCGCAGACAAATTCGGAGAAGGCGAGTGACTTTTAACATCTCTGGCATCGCAGTGTCCAGTGGCATTGCCATTGGCCGTGCCGTGCTGGTGGCTTCCGGCCGGGCGGATGTGGCGCATTATTTTGTGGATGGCACGCAAGTTGGCGCTGAGCTGGAGCGGGTCAAAGATGCGAAGAATACCGTGGTGGATGAGCTGATGCGTTTGCAAGATGGCTTGGCTTTGCGTGAAGCGAAAGACACGTCTGCAGAGATCGCCGCGATGATGGATGTGCATATGATGCTCTTGCAAGACCAAAGCTTGCAAGACGGCGTGATGCATTGGATCACTGAGCGGCATTACAACGCGGAGTGGGCCTTGGTCACGCAGTTTGAAGTGTTGGCGCGGCAGTTTGATGAGATGGAAGATGAGTATTTGCGCGAGCGCAAAGGCGATTTGGAACAGGTGGTCGAGCGGGTTCTGAAGGTGTTGCAGGGCAAGCCATCTGCACTACCGCACATCAATGAAGGCCAAGCGCAAGCGCGAGATGCAGCGCTGGTGCTGGTGGCGCATGATCTCTCGCCCGCCGATATGCTGCAATTCAAAGATTCGGTGTTTGCCGGTTTCGTCACCGATGTGGGCGGCAAGACGAGCCACACTGCAATTGTGGCGCGCAGTATGGATATTCCTGCCGTGGTCGGCGCTCGCACAGCCAGCCAGCGTATTGCTCAAGACGATTTGATCATCATCGACGGTGATGCGGGCGTGATTGTGGTCGATCCATCGCCGGCTGTTCTCATGCAATACCGTGATCGCCAGCAAATCGCTTTGCTCGAACGCGAGCAGCTGCAGCAGATCAAACACACGATCACCATCACCAAAGACGATCAAAAAGTTGAGTTGCTGGCCAATATCGAGCGGCCCGAAGATGCGGCCGCAGCACTGGCTGCAGGTGCGGTAGGTGTGGGTTTGTTTCGCAGCGAGTTTCTTTTCATGGGGCGCTCTGGGCGCTTGCCTGATGAAGAAGAGCAATATGCAGCTTATTCGATGGCCGTCAAAGGCATGCAAGGCCTGCCCGTGACGATTCGCACTGTGGATGTGGGGGCAGATAAGCCGCTGGATTCGGCCACCGCGAAAGATGCATCGCATTTGAACCCTGCGTTGGGCCTGCGTGCAATTCGTTGGTGCTTGGCAGAGCCTGCGATGTTTCGCACACAGCTTCGCGCCATCCTTCGCGCCGCCGTGCATGGGCAAATCAATGTGCTGATTCCCATGCTCACGTCAGCCAGCGAAATCACGCTCACCTTCAAGCAAATTGAGCTTGCGCGGCAAGAGCTTCATGAGCGGCATAAGACTTATGGCAACGTTAAGATTGGCGCGATGATTGAGATTCCCGCCGCTGCAGTCGCGCTGCCCATTTTTCTTAAATCGTTTGATTTCCTCTCACTGGGCACCAATGATTTGATTCAATACACGCTGGCGATTGATCGCGCTGATGAGTCGGTGGCGCATTTGTATGATCCCTTGCATCCTGCGGTGTTGCATTTGATAGCCAACACGATTCGTCAGTGCAACGAAGCGGGCAAGTCTGTGAGTGTGTGTGGTGAGATGGCGGGTGATCCGAACATGACGCGCTTGCTGCTCGGTATGGGGCTACGCAGCTTTTCCATGCATCCGAGCCAGATTCTCACGGTGAAAAAAGAGGTGTTGGCGGCCGATACGCAGCAGTTGGCCAAGCTGGCTTGGAAAGTGTTGCGCAGTGATGATCCCGCTGCGTTATTGAATCGATAGCTAATTGTATGAGCACGCCTGATTTTTCTTCTCTTTTAGACTTGCTGCCCATCGGCGCGTACCGCGCAGGTTTGGATGGCCGTTGGGTCTATGTGAATGCATCGCTGGCGCGGTTGCTGAGGTACAGTGATTCTCAAACTTTGCTACAAGCGCAAGCCTCGCATGGGCACATGTATTGCGAAGCCGGGCGACATGGGCAATTCATGGCTCAGCTCTATAGCCATGGCGTGCAAGATTTTGATTCAATGATGCAGGGATTGGGTGGCTCTGTGGCCGTGCGCGAGCAAGCCAAGCTCTTGCTGGATGCGCAGGGCACAGCCATCGGCTACGAAGGCACAGTGCAAGCTGCGCAATCGATGGGCGATGCAGAGCAATTGCTACGCTTGCAAGCTTTGATTGACACCATCACCGATCATGTTTGGATGATGGATCGCCAGGGCAAGTACGTTGTGGCAAATCCCGCGTTTCTGCACATTAACAAGCTAGAAAAATCCAAGGTGATAGGGCGTACCCCCACTCAAATCTTTGATTCTGCAATGTCTGAGCAATACTTAGCCGCTGACATGCAGATGATGCAAGATAAGAAGCCCGTATTGCGTGAAGACGCCTTTGTTAATCCAAGCACGGGCCAAATGGTGATCACCGAGCTCTCGAAAACGCCTTTGCTCAATGCACAGGGCGAGTGCATCGGCTTGGCCGGTATCTCACGTGACATCACAGCGCGCAAAGCGGCAGAAGATGAAGTCAAGCATCAAGAGGCGCAGCTGTCGGCGCTGATTCACAGCATTCAAGATCATATTTGGGTGATCAATCGCGAAGGCCGCTACCAAATTGGCAACAAGGCTTTCTTGGAAGCACACAACTGGGTCATGCAGGATGTGCTCGGCAAAACACCCGCGGATATTTTTGGCATTGAGCGCGGCAGTCGCTATATGGCATCGAATTCTGCGGTGATGCAAGTTGGGCGAACTCAGCTGCGTGAAGACGTCGCGCCGCATCCGCAAACGGGTGAGCCCATGTATTTGGAGCTGATCAAAACGCCGATGCTCAACAACCTAGGTGAATGCATCGGTTTGGTCGGTATTGCCAGAGACATCACGCCGCGCAAGCAAGTTGAAGTGGCACTGATGCAAGCCAAAGACAGCGCCGAAGCTGCAGAGCGCGCCAAGGCGGAATTTTTGGCCAACATGAGCCACGAAATTCGCACGCCGATGAATGCCGTGATTGGCATGAGCGATCTTTTGCTTGAGACATCCTTGGATGAGGAGCAACGTGAATTTGCAGATACGATCCGCAACAGCAGTGATCAGCTGCTCGCGCTCATCAACGACATTTTGGATTTCTCAAAAATAGAATCTGGCCATCTCTCGCTGGAGCAAGTGCCCGTGGCGCTGGCTGATTGTGTGGAAACTGCGCTGGATCTCACGGCCAAGCCTGCCACAACCAAGGGCCTGGATTTGCTTTATTGGATTGACGATGAAGTGCCGCGCACGATTCTTGGTGATGCCACGCGCTTGCGCCAAGTGCTTGTGAATCTGATCAGCAATGCGGTGAAATTCACGCCGCAGGGCGAGGTGGTGGTGACGTTGACGCGCCGCGTGGGTGAAGGTACTCAAAAGGGCGAGCCCATGCTGCATGTCAGCGTGCGCGATACGGGGATTGGCATTGCGCAAGATCGCATCAATCGTCTGTTCCAAGTGTTCAGCCAAGTCGATGCCTCCACAACGCGGCATTACGGCGGCACGGGGCTGGGCTTGGCCATATGCAAGCGCCTGATCGGTTTGATGGGTGGGCGCATTTGGGTGGAATCTGAGAGCGGGGTGGGTAGCGATTTTCAGTTTGAAATTCCGCTGCATGCCGTGCAAACGGGGCCGATTGCTTGGAGCAGCTCTGGCGATCAAAAACTCACAGGCAAGCGTCTGCTCGTGGTCGACGACAACGCCACCAACCGCCGTATCATTGATTTGCAAACCACACGCTGGGGCATGCATCCTGTGAGTGTGGCCAGTGGCGAGCAGGCGCTGGCCTTGCTATCCAGCGGTGAGCATTTTGATGTAGCTTTGCTTGATGTGCAAATGCCGGGCATGGATGGTTATGAGCTAGCGGCACGCATTCGCCAAAGCCATGATGCACTGGAGCTGCCGCTGCTCGTGCTCACTTCGCAAGGTATGGACGGCGTGCGTAGCCGCGAGCTTGGCGTGGCGCAAACCTTGTCTAAGCCCATCAAATCTGCACTGCTGATGGCGGCACTATCGCGGGTATTGGATCGCAGCTCACCTGCGCTTTCATCTTCCTCTTCGTCGCATCGCTCGCAAACTGCGTCCGGTGCGATCTCTAGTCAACCCGCCCCGCTCAGTCAGCCCGCTCAGCTCAGTCAGCCCGCTCAGCTCAGTCAGCCCGCTCAGCTCAGTGCGGCGGCAACTTCTGCACCAGCACAAGCGCAGGGTAAGCCTAAGCTCGCCGTGGCCTACCCGATGCGCATCTTGCTTGCAGAAGACAATATTGTGAACCAGCGCGTGGCTACGCTGATCCTTCAGGGCTTAGGTTATCAAATTGAACTTGCTGCCAATGGCGCAGTTGCCTTGGCCATGCTGCAAGAGAGCGCTGCAGCCCAAGCTTTCGATCTCGTGCTCATGGATGTGCAAATGCCCGTGATGGATGGTTTGGAGGCGACGCGCCGCATTCGCAGCGATATACCCGCACAGCACCAGCCACAAATCGTCGCCATGACAGCCAATGCCATGGAGGG
>JANMFP010000152.1:0-5383 GCA_031378135.1 Variovorax sp.
GCCCTCCATTGTTTATGGCATGTGGGGTTTGCTGGTGTTTGGCCCCATTCTTGCCGAGTACATTCAGCAGCCGCTGCAAAAGTTGCTCAAAGGCGTGCCATTTTTGGAGCAATTGGTCTCAGGCCCGCCAGTCGGCATCGGTTTGCTCAGTGCAGGCATCGTGTTGGCGATCATGATCATTCCTTTTATTGCTTCAGTGATGCGCGATGTGTTTGAAGTCACACCGACCTTGCTCAAAGAATCTGCTTATGGTTTGGGCTCAACCACTTGGGAAGTTATGTGGAATGTGGTGCTGCCTTACACCAAGGCTGGCGTGATTGGCGGCATCATGCTGGGATTGGGGCGTGCGCTCGGCGAGACGATGGCCGTGACGTTTTTGATTGGTAACTTCAACCAGCTTGATTCACTGAGCTTGTTCGCACCGGCGAACAGCATCACGTCTGCGCTGGCCAATGAATTTGCCGAGGCTGGCGAAGGCTTGCACCAAGCATCGCTGATGTATCTGGGGTTGGTGCTGTTTTTCATCACCTTCGTGGTGCTGACACTTTCTAAACTTTTGCTATCGCAATTGCGCAAAGGCGAAGGAGCTAAAACATGAGCGCTGTGATGTCTGATAACGTGATTGCTACACCCAAGCCATCGGCGCAAGCGCTGCGTGCATCGCGGTTTGCAAATCGCAAAATGATCAACCGTATTGTTCTGGTACTGTCTCTCAGCGCGATGGTTTTTGGACTGTTTTGGCTGGCTTGGATTCTGTGGGAAACACTCAGGCTTGGCCTGTCTGGCTTGTCGCTGGCTGTGTTCACAGAAATGACACCACCACCCAATGATATGGGTGGTTTGGCCAACGCTATTTATGGTTCGTTCGTGATGGTGGCGCTGGCTACTTTTGTGGGCACACCGATTGGCGTGATGGCGGGTGTGTATTTGGCAGAATACGGCATGAAAAGCCGCTTGGCATCCATCACGCGCTTTGTGAATGATATTTTGCTGTCTGCGCCATCGATTGTGATTGGTTTGTTTGTGTATGCTGTGATCGTGGCGCAAGTTAAATCATTCTCTGCTGCTGCAGGCATCGTGGCGTTGGCGCTGATTGTGATTCCAGTCGTGATCCGAACCACAGAAAATATGCTGGCCTTGATTCCACCAGGCTTGCGGGAAGCTGCATACGCATTAGGCACACCAAAATATCGCGTGATCCTGAGCATCACCTTGCGAGCAGCTCGTGCAGGCGTGGTCACAGGCATATTGCTGGCTGTGGCGCGCATTGCAGGAGAGACAGCACCTCTGTTGTTTACCGCACTGTCCAACCAATTCTGGACGAATGATTTGCGCGAACCGATGGCCAGCTTACCGGTGACTATTTTTAAATTTGCCATGAGCCCTTACGAGAATTGGCAAAAATTAGCCTGGGCCGGCGTACTGCTGATCACCTTGGCTGTGTTAGCGCTCAACATCTTGGCTCGTGTACTCACACGTCAAAAATAAGTATTCAAATCAAAATACATTCACACCATGGAAAACACCAAACCTCGCCTCCCTACTGAGCAAGCTAAGCTCACTGTGCGTGATCTGAATTTTTACTACGGTAAATTTCATGCGCTGAAAAACATCAATCTCACGATTCCAGAGAAAAAAGTCACCGCTTTCATCGGACCATCAGGCTGCGGCAAATCCACCTTGCTGCGCACGATGAATCGCATGTTTGAACTTTATCCAGAGCAACGCGCCACGGGCGAGATCGTATTAGATGGCGAGAATTTGCTCACCAGCAAACAAGATGTTGCCTTGATCCGCGCCAAGGTCGGCATGGTGTTTCAAAAGCCCACGCCGTTTCCTATGTCGATCTACGACAACATCGCTTTTGGTGTGAAGCTGTTTGAAAACATGAGCAGCTCAGAGATGGATGATCGGGTGGAATGGGCTCTGCGCAAGGCAGCGCTTTGGGGCGAGGTCAAAGACAAGCTCACCCAAAGCGGCGGCAGCCTCTCAGGCGGCCAGCAGCAGCGCTTATGCATTGCGCGCGGCATTGCGGTGCTACCGCAAGTGCTATTGCTTGATGAGCCTTGCTCAGCGCTTGATCCGATCTCCACGGCCAAAATCGAAGAGCTGATCACTGAATTGAAAAACGATTACACGGTGGTCATTGTGACGCACAACATGCAACAAGCGGCACGTTGCTCTGATTACACGGCCTACATGTATCTCGGTGATCTGATGGAGTTTGGCGATACCGAAACCATGTTTTTCAAGCCCGCTCGCAAAGAAACCGAAGACTACATCACAGGCCGTTTCGGCTAAGTAAGGAATTGACCATGACTGACAAACATCTCTCCACACAATTTGATTCCGACTTAAATGCTGTATCTAGCCGCCTCATGGAAATGGGTGGTCTGGTGGAATCACAAATGCGCGGTGCCATAGAAGCACTCACCACCTTCAGCGCCGATGCATCAGACCGCGTGATCCTTGCCGAGCAGCGCGTCAATGCCATGGAAGTTCAGATTGATCACGATCTGGTCTCGATCATTGGTCGCCGCCAACCTACGGCGCGTGATCTGCGTTTGCTGATGGCTATTGCCCGCGTCACGGCCAACTTAGAGCGTATTGGTGACGAAGCGCAAAAGATCGCACGCATGGTTAAAAGCATTATTGCCAGCGGTGCAATGCGCGCACTGCCATCCAGTGAACTGCGTGTAGCGCTTGATTTAGCCAGCGGCCTGCTGCGCAAATCTTTAGATGGTTTCGCCCGGCTCGATACCTCTACAGCGATCGATATCCTGAAAGAAGACGATGCGATTGACCGCGAATTCAACGGTTTCATCCGCAAATTAGTCACCTACATGATGGAAGATCCACGCACGATATCCCCTTCGCTGGATTTGCTTTTTGTCGCCAAAGCGTTAGAGCGCGTGGGCGATCATGCGAAAAACATTGCCGAATCCATCATCTACATCGTAGAAGGCACCGACGTGCGCCACACCTCGATTGATGAGATCGAGTCTGCACTTCGCTGAAATGAAGCCATGAAACGCCTGCGCGCCTTGATCGTTGAAGACGAACCCGCCATCAGCGAGTTGCTGGCCATCAATCTGCGGCACAACGGATTTGAGCCCATCATCTGCATGGACGGACTACAAGCGCAGCGCGAGCTAGATGCTGTGCTGCCCGATATTGTGTTGCTTGATTGGATGCTACCGGGCGAGAGTGGCATCGCTTTAGCGCGCAAATGGCGCAAAGCTGAACGCACACGCCAAGTGCCGATTTTGTTGCTCACAGCACGTTCAGAAGAGCCTGACAAAATTCAAGGCTTGGATGCTGGCGCGGATGATTACATCACCAAGCCCTTCTCCACGCAGGAGCTCATGGCGCGCATCAGAGCTATTCTGCGCCGCCGTGCGCCAGAGCAAACCGCGCAATCTCTGAGTATTGCATCCCTTGAGCTTGATAGCGCTACGCATCGCGTGAGCTACTCTGGCGCAGAGCTCAAAGTCGGGCCAACAGAGTTCAAGCTATTGCGCTATTTGATGGCGCATCCTGAGCGCGTGCACAGCCGGGCTCAGTTGCTCGACAAAGTCTGGGGCGATCACGTGTTCATCGAAGAACGCACGGTGGATGTGCACATCAAGCGCTTGCGCGAAGCATTGCAAGGTGCGGGCAACATGATCGATACCGTGCGCGGCGCGGGCTACCGAATCACGGCTCAAGCCAACACCTCGGCCAGCGTATCGGCCAGTACATTCGCCAATTCGCAGACCAGCTAACGATCCGTCAGCGATGAATCGCGTCACTACATTTTTAATAGCATTCTGCGCAGGTTTTTTGCCGGCTATCCCCTTGTTTTCCTTAAAATATGCTGTTTGGGGCGGACTGATCGGCATTGCGATTTGGTTCGCTTGGGACAGCTGGCGCTTTGCACAATTTGACCAGCAGCTGCGCAATGCGCAAACCGGCCTGCCCTTGCAAGAATCAGGCGGCCTGTGGGGGCAGCTGACGCAACGCGTACGACATCTGCTGCGCACAGGTGATCAGCAGTTGCAACAAAGCGATCAAAGACTGCAAGATTTTCTCTCTGCCATTCAGGCGTCGCCCAACGGCGTCTTGCTGCTCGATGCGCAGACGCGAATTGAATGGTCAAATCAAACGGGTGCGCAGCTTTTGGAAATTGATGCGCAGCGTGATGTGCTGCAACACATCACCAATCTTGTACGTGCACCAGAATTTTCTGAATATTTGCAAACGGGTGATTATTCACACGATGTGATGTTTGAAACCGCCAGCAGCACAGCGCAGCATCCCAAGCGCCTGTCTGTTCAGCTCCACCGCTATGGCTCCAATGTGCAAGGCAACATCTCCCGCCTCTTGATGCTGGTGCGCGACATCACAGCGCTTGAATTGGCAGAAGCCCAGCGCCGAGATTTCGTGGCCAACGTCTCGCATGAAATCCGCACACCGCTCACCGTGCTCTCAGGCTTTGTAGAAACTCTGCAAAACCTGCCACTGAACGAAACGCAACGCAGCCGCTATCTCGGTCTGATGCAAGAGCAAAGCCAGCGCATGCAAAGCTTGGTGAGTGATTTGCTCACACTTTCTCGCCTAGAGGCCAGCCCCGCACCGAGCTATGAATCAGCGTTGCCCACCAAAGCACTCATGGATCAGCTCGAACGCGATGCGCACGCCATGATGCAAGTGATGGATTTGCCGGGCAGTCATACACACCGTTTGCACTTTAGCTGCGGCGCAGATTCGCTGCACCTGTTGGGAGACCGTACCGAGCTGCTCAGCGCAACCAGCAATCTCGTACAAAACGCGCTGCGCTACACACCGCCCGGCGGCTCGATAGACGTGAGCCTCAAGCTTCTCGCCGACGACCGCATTGAATTTGCCGTGCAAGACAGCGGCGCAGGCATTGCGCCAGAGCACCTACCGCGCCTCACCGAGCGCTTTTACCGCGTGGACAGAAGCCGATCACGGGAGAGCGGCGGCACTGGCTTGGGGCTTTCTATCGTTAAGCATGTGGTGCAACGCCATGGTGGCGAACTGCGCATCAGCTCCGAACTGGGCAAAGGCTCACGTTTTGCTTTTACCCTGCCCGCGAACCGTGTGCTGATGACTGAGATGAGACTGGTCGCTTAGTGAGCTGCCAAATTCGCCACTGAAACGCAGTGGCGGCTAAACACAAAGCCGCAAAACCCATCAGCCAAAACGCCGCAGGCTGCTGCCAAGCAGCAAAGCCACCGAGCCCCTGATAGGCCAGCGCAAAGCCGCCACCCAGCCCCAAACCCCAAAGTGTGAAGGCATACACCACCAGCGGCATCACCGTGATGCGCCAGCAGCGCAGCAAAAAACAACCAATCGTTTGCCATGCATCCGCCACGTGATA
>JANMFP010000298.1:0-2239 GCA_031378135.1 Variovorax sp.
CCCATGGGTGGCGCGATTGCCTTGGGTCATCCCCTGGGTGCAACCGGCGCAATCCGCTCAGCCACCGTCGTGCATGCGCTGCAGCGCACGAAGGCGAAATACGGCATGGTGACGATGTGTGTGGGCATGGGGCAGGGCGCGGCCGGCATCTTCGAGCGCATGTAAGCGGCAACGTAAGCGGCTGTGATCCGTCGTTGCAAAGCTTTCCGAAAATCCTCACAGCCATTTAGGCTGCTCCGGTGTTTCGAAAAGCTTTGCGCCTATGCTGACAGCCTCCCTGGGCCGCGTTGCTCGGTCACATTCACTTTAGGCTCAGGTTTTTGAGCTTTTTGAGACAGTTATTGGCACTTAGCCAGCATAAAATATACATAGAGTGCTATTAAATCAGGAGTAAGTGCATGTCTCAAGATATCCTCAGCCACACTGAAGGCAGTATCCTCACACTGACTTTCAACCGCTTCGAGAAGAAGAATTCCATCACCGCGGCGATGTATCAGCAGCTTGCTGATCATCTCAAAGCGGCGCGAGACGATGCGGCGATTCGCGTGGTCGTCTTCCAAGGCCATGAGGCGATTTTCTCTGCTGGCAATGATCTGGGCGAATTTTTAAACAACCCGCCCGCCAGTGGCAACAGCCAGGTCTTCCAATTCCTCGATCAAATTTCCACCTTCCCCAAACCCGTCGTCGCTGCCGTTTGCGGCCCAGCCGTGGGCATTGGCACCACGATGCTTTTGCATTGCGACTTAGTGATCGCCGGCGACAATGCTGCGTTCTCTATGCCCTTCGTCAACCTCGGCCTCTGCCCCGAAGCGGCCAGCAGCCTGCTCGTGCCGCAAATGATGGGCTACCACCGCGCCGCAGAAGCACTGATGCTTGGCGAGCCCTTCATGGCGGAAGCTGCGCTGGAAGTGGGCCTCATCAATCGCGTTGTGCCGCCATCCGAGGCGACCAACATGGCGATGCAGTGGGCGAAGAAACTCGCCGCCAAGCCGATCACGAGCCTGATAGAAACCAAGCGCTTGCTGAAAAAAGGCAACGCCGAACACATCAAAACCTTCATGGCCGATGAAGGCAAATCCTTCAGCCGCATGCTGCAAGAGCCTGCGGCCAAAGAAGCGTTCACTGCGTTCATGGAGCGGCGCTTGCCTGATTTCACAGCGGTGTAAGCCTGCGCAAAATCGCTTAGCGACAATACACCATGTCTGCCAAAAAACTCGATCTCACCGCCATCACGCTGGATACGTCTTTTCAAGCGGGCGTGCGTGATATTTTTGAGACGAAGATCGTATTTAACCAAACGCTCGGTTTGAAAATCGATCAACTTGCACCGTTGCATTGCACAGCGCATATCGCGATGAAGCCAGAGCTGGTGGGGCACTTTGCCTACAACCGCGTGCATGGCGGCGTGATCAGTGCAGCACTGGATGCGATGGGCGGCTTGGCTTGTATGTGTGCGATTGGGGCGCAACATCACGAAGAAGAAGTCATGGAGCGGCTTAAGCGCTTCGCCAAGCTCGGCACGATTGATCTGCGCGTGGATTATTTGCGGCCAGCCATTGGCGAGAAGTTCATTCTCAAAGCCGAAGTGCTGCGCCTTGGCTCGCGCGTGGCGAGTACGCGTATGGAGTTTTGTGCAGAAGATGGCACGCTGTTGTCTGCTGGAGCGGCAGCGTATATTGTTTCCTAATGCTACTGAATTAATAGCACGCTACGCATAATATACGCCGGCTAACTACCCAAAACGCTTCAAATTTAGCGTTGTAACTGCAATGAAGGCATCGCAGCAAAGCCTTGCAGCAAATGATCAATGAACACCCGCACGCGCGGCGCAAGGCCAGCGCGGTGCGGATAAAACAGCGCCATGCCCGCATCGCCGCTTTGGTGCAGCTTGGGCAACACCTCCACCAAAGCACCACTGAGCAAAGCATCATGCGCATGATGCCGGCCCAATCGCGCGATGCCCAAATGCAAGAGCGCAGCATCGAGCACCACTTCTGGGTCTGAAAGCAGCAATTGCGCAGGCGCATCAAAGGCGCGCAGCTGGCTCGATTTCGCCGTGCCCTCCCGAAACGGCCAAGGGGTCATCTTGCCGTTTAAGAAACGCACGCGAATGAGCTGGTGCTGTGCCAAATCATCCACCCGCTGCGGCGTGCCCTTTGCCTTCAAATATTTGGGGCTAGCCACGAGCACGGCGGGAATGCTGCAAATCTTGCGCGAGACCATGCCCTCCGGCGGCGCG
>JANMFP010000312.1:0-5839 GCA_031378135.1 Variovorax sp.
GCGGCTTTGCCGTTGTCGCGCATCACGCGAGCGGCGAGCTGCTGAATGCGAGCGGCGAATGTTGCGCTGAACATCATGGTTTGCTCGCGCTTCTCAGTCAGTTGGTGAATCGCGGCGAGGTCATCAGAAAAGCCGAGATCAAGCATGCGGTCTGCCTCATCGAGCACGAGGCATTTCACGCCTTCGCATTTGATCTGGCCATTGCGCTGCAAATCAAGCAAGCGGCCTGGCGTGGCGACCACGAGATCAGCGTTTTGCAATTTAGCGATTTGGATTTGATACGGCAGGCCGCCGATCACGTTGGCCACGCGCACGCCAGTCATGTGGCGAGCGAGCTCGATTGCGTCATTTGCAACTTGTTGAGCCAACTCACGGGTAGGGCACAGAATCAGCGCTTGCGGTGTGGCAGCACGGAAGTTGCGCGGGTCGATGGGGTTTTTACGCTTCGGCTTTTTCGGGGCAACTTCGCCTCGCTCGGCAGCTTCTTCGAGCGTTTTCTTCCAAGCGGCGGCTTCTTCGCGCTCGCGATCGAGAAGATCGGTTTGCAGGCGATGCAAGATGGGGAGCAAAAAGGCGGCGGTTTTGCCAGAGCCAGTTTGGCTAGAGACCATCAAATCGTTGATGACAGCTTTGGTGGTTTCGCCTTCGATGGCTTTCACCGTCATCGCCAACGGTAGCACGCGAGCTTGCACGGCGGTGGGGGCTGTGTAGCCGAGATCGGCGATGGCTTTGACGAGCGATGGCGCAAGGCCGAGCAGCTCGAAGGGGTTGGGACCCATATCCACCGGCTCAGCTTCGGAAGCCGCGACTTCTTCAGCAAGGTCTTCATTCGCTATTACTTTGATAGCATCCAGCGGAGATTCCATGCCGGCGTGAGCCGTGTTTTGATCTGCAACGGGTGTATCGGTGGCAGTGTCAGTACCAGTTTGGGCAGTCAGGGATTTAAATTCTTCAGTAAAGTCGTTCATGCGTAAGCCAGCGCGCACAAGCCAAAGCTTGGACGCGCAGTCCATAGGTGTCTGAAGGGTCGGAAGTTTTGACCACTTTTAGACGGATTGATATCACATCAACCATCCAACAAGTGTGACTAGGCAGAGTACCGTTTGTAGGCTCTGGCCCGGTGGCAGCTCTGTTGTCTCAGCCATCTGTTGATAGCCGGGTTGAGCGCCCTAGGTGTATGGTGATGCACAAGCTCGGGAAAACCCGAAGCTCGTATTATGACATGGAAGCTTGGCTGTTGCGCAAATTCTCATTCAGGTCACTTAGAGGGTTCTGTCAAATGAAGCGTCAAATAAGCTTAGTTTCAAGAGATGGGCCCAGTCAACTCGCAAGCGACGCCGAAAAAATGTTTATTGAAGGCGCTTTATCAATGCAGCAGTAGATGCATCCAAATTCTTCACATCGCCCGACTGCAATCGCGCCGTGATATCAACCGCCAGCACTTTGCCGAGCTCCACGCCAAATTGATCGAAACTGTTGATGCCCCAAATTGCGCCGCTCACAAACACGCGATGCTCGTATAACGCAATCAGCGCGCCGAGCGATGCGGGCGTCAGCATTTCGACAATGATGAAGCTGCTAGGACGATTACCGGGGAAATCACGATGGCCATCCGTGCTTTCTTTGCCTTGCAGGAATGCCTGCGCTTGCGCTATGGCATTGGCGAGTAGTTTGGTGTGATGCCCTTGCAAATCATGCGTCGCTTTTTTGACGGCGATGAATTCGAGCGGGATCACTTCCGTGCCTTGGTGCAGCATTTGGAAAAAAGCATGCTGCCCATTCGTGCCGGGCTCACCCCAAATCACGGGGCTGGTGTGATACGGCAGCGCTTGGCCATTTTTGTCCACGCGTTTCCCATTGCTCTCCATCTCCAGCTGCTGCAAATAGGCGGGGAAGCGACGCAGCGCGGAGTGATAGGGTGCGACGCAGCGGCTCGTGAAGCCATGAAAGTTGCGATACCAAACATCGAGCAAGCCAAGGCGCACAGGAAGATTGCTCTCAAGCGGCGCCGTAGCGAAGTGCTCATCCATATCTGCCGCGCCTTGGAGAAATTGACGGAAGCCGTCTGCGCCAATCGCAATCGCGAGAGGCAAACCAATCGCTGACCACAAGCTGTAGCGCCCGCCCACCCAATCCCAAAAGCCGAAAATGGTGGTGGTGGCGATACCAAATGCGTTAGCGGCTTCTACGTTGGTCGTGAGCGCTGCGAAATGCCGTGCGGTATCCGTGCCGCCTTGGCGCTCAAACCACGCTTTGGCAGATTGCGCATTCGTCATCGTCTCAATCGTGGTGAAGGTTTTGGAGGCGATGAGGAAAAGCGTGTTTTTCGCGCTCAGGGTTTTGAGCGTGGCAGCAAGCTCGTGGCCGTCGATGTTGGAGACAAAATGGAAGCGCTTGTTTGGCACTGCGAATTCCTGCAATGCAATCGTTGCCATCGCTGGACCGAGATCAGAGCCGCCGATGCCAATGTTGACGATATCTGTGATCTGCGAATCATCACGAATGCTTTGCGCATAAGCCAGCATCTTGCTGAGCACTTCGTGCACCGCTTGAAGTTTATCCTTATTTGCTACTGAATAAATAGCATCGCGCGCAGTATTTATGCCGGCCACTGGCTCTTTTTGCCGTAAAAGTATGTGCAAAACAGCGCGCTGCTCGGTAGAGTTAATCGCCTCGCCCGAAAGCATTGCATCGCGCTGCTTTTCGATGCTGCATTCTCGTGCGAGTTGCATGAGCAGGGCTTCAGTGGATGGATCGATTCTGTTTTTCGACAAGTCTGCAAACACATGCGGCGCGGCTTGGCTGAGCCTCTCTACACGCTTGGCATCAGTTGCAAGTGCGGTGCGTGCATCAAAATTTTTGCCGCTGGTATTGAAATGCTCGCCCAGTGATTTCCAAGCAGGCGTTTGATCACAGCGAAGCATGCTTAAGCCGCCTTGATCAGAGCTTCGAGCTTGAGCGCATCAGCTGCGAAAGCGCGGATGCCTTCGGCAAGTTTTTCTGTGCCCATCGCGTCTTCGTTCAATGCAAATCGGAAAGTGGCTTCGTTATAGCTCACCAAGGGCGCTTCTTTTTTCATAGCGCTCTGTGCAGATAATACGCCGGCTAACGGCTCATTTGATGCGGAAAGTGTGGCCAAAAGATCTGGGCTGATGGTGAGTAGATCGCAGCCTGCGAGTGCGGTAATTTGGCCAACATTGCGAAAGCTTGCGCCCATGACTTCGGTTTGGATGCCGTTCTTTTTGTAGTAGTTATAAATCCGAGTTACCGACTTCACGCCGGGGTCGTTGGCGAGGGCGTTATCAGCCTCAATCCACGCTGCTCCGGCTGATTTTTTGTACCAATCGTAAATCCGCCCCACAAAGGGGCTGATGAGTTGCACCTTGGCTTCGCCGCAAGCCACGGCTTGGCAGAAGGCGAAGAGTAGCGTGAGGTTGCAATGAATGCCCTCTTTTTCCAACTCAGCTGCGGCTTGAATGCCTTCCCACGTCGAGGCCAATTTGATCAGGATTCGCTCTTGCGCAATACCCGCGGCTTTCGCCATCGCGATGATGCGCTTGGCGCGCGTCAGGTTCGCCGCTTTGTCAAACGACAAGCGCGCATCCACTTCCATCGACACACGCCCCGGAATGATGCCCACGATCTCTTGGCCAAAACGCACCACGAGCCGATCAATCAGCTCATCCATCGGCGCCTTCGGATGCTTGGCTTTCACCTCAGCAATCAAAGGCGCGTATTCGGGCTTTTGCACCGCCTTCAAAATCAACGAGGGATTGGTGGTGGCATCTTGCGGCTGAAACTGCGCAAGCTGCTTGAAATCGCCGGTATCAGCAACGACGGTGGTGAATTGTTTGAGAGCGGTGAGTTGGTTGATGGCTTGGTTCATGACTTGATTATCCCGCTCTCAAAAGGCAAATTGGTTACGACACTGCAACAACCGAAACACCGTGCGAACTGAGCGAGAGCGATACATCCGCGCCCACGGAGAGCACATTCGCCAAATCGGGCGAGACAACGAAGATGGAGCCCAATTCGCTTTCAAATGTGTATTCATAGAAGCTTCCGAGATACGCGCTCTTCGCCAGCTTGGCCGCCATTCCTGAACCAAGCGCGTCTATTTGCCAGGCCTCAGGCCGCACCGCCACTTTCACCTTGCCAGCAGCCACGGGCTTCTTCGGCGTGAGCTGCAACGGGCCCAGCTTGACTTGGCCTGATGCCAGCGACTCTGCGGGAAACAGCATCGCCTCGCCCATAAAGCCTGCTACGAATTCAGAGGCAGGAAACTCATACAAATCCTGAGGCGTGCCGCGCTGGGCAATGATGCCGTGGTCCATCACGATGATTTGATCGCTGACCGCCAATGCTTCGCTTTGATCGTGCGTCACATAAGCCACTGTCAGCCCCAAGCGCTGCTGTAGCGTGCGAATTTCTTCACGCATCTCCCGGCGCAGGCGTGCATCTAAGTTAGAGAGTGGCTCATCGAACAAGAGAACAGCGGGCTCAAGCACCAAGGCGCGCGCCAGCGCCACGCGCTGCTGTTGACCGCCGGAGAGCTCGCTGGGTAAGCGTTCGTTAAAGCCCACAAGGCCCACGTTTTTAAGTGCATCCGTCGCACGTTGTAACGCTTGCGCCTTGGGCACATTGCTCATCTTTAGGCCATACATCACATTCTCAATCACATCCATGTGCGGAAAGAGCGCATAGCTTTGAAACATCATGCTCACATTGCGTTGCGCTGGGCCGAGCGTGGTCACATCTTGCCCATCCATGATGATTTGGCCGTTGGTTGGCGACTCTAAGCCAGCGATCATGCGCAATGTGGTCGTCTTGCCGCAACCCGAGGGGCCGAGGATGGTAGTGAGCGAGCCTTTTTTGATTTCAAACGTGATGCCTTTGACGGCCAAAGGTGCGCTGGCATCCGACCCGTATCGCTTGGTGATGTTTTTAAATTCAACGCCGTGGTTCATGGTGTGTCCTATTTGTTCTTAAAAAATCAATGTGCAGCGACAGGTGCGCTCGCATCCTTTTGGCCTGACTTACGCCGCCCCAGCTTGCGCTCGCCCACAACAAATTGAATCAGCGCCGTGGCGCAGCTCATCAAAATAATCAGCACCGTGCAATACGCCAGCGCGATGCCGTAGTCGCCATTGCCCACGCGGCCAATGATGTAGGTAGTGGCCAATTCGTTTTCAGCAGTCACCAAAAAGATCACTGCGCTCACCGTGGTGATGGCTCGCACGAAGCTATAAACGAGCGCGGCCACTAAAGCAGGTTTGAGCAGCGGTAGCACCACATGGCGTAGCGTTTGCACCGAGCTAGCGCGCAGCATCATCGATGCCTCATCCAGCGATTTATCAAGCTGCTTAAAGGCGGCAGTGCCAGCGCGTACACCGACTGGCAGATTGCGGAACATGAAGCACAGCACGATCACCAGCGCAGTGCCGGTTAGCTCAATCGGTGGCACGTTGAACGCCAAGATATAGCTCACTCCCAGCACCGTGCCGGGAATGGCGAAGGCCAAGAGCGCAGAAAATTCAAATGCGCTTTGGCCTTTGAATTCTGTGCGTGCGAGCAAGTAGGCAATCATCAAACCAACTGTTGCCGTAAGCGGCGCAGAAATCGCAGCGAGTTTCAATGTCGTCCACAAAGAGTTCCAAGCTGTGCCCGCCCAGACCAAGCCGAATTCGCCCATCTCTAAACCGAAGGCATTTTTAAAATGCGAGAGCGAAAGCGTGTAATCGCGCCCCCAAGTTTGCACAAAGCCGCCTGCAAAAGCGAAGAGATATACGATCACGGTGAACGCCATCCAAGGCAAGGCCGTGGCATACACCACGCGCTT
>JANMFP010000343.1:0-2689 GCA_031378135.1 Variovorax sp.
GTAACGATGACAGCGAACGCTACGAGGGCCAGATAGGAGCCAGAGCCTTTTGCATAGGGGCGCAAGCGACGCAACACGGCGAAAAGATGACCACCAAGCTTTTGATCTTTGGGAGCGTCACTCATAAATATGTAGCAAGACTGTGATGCTTTTCAATGTTTAGAAACTATTTTTCTTGAGGCAAGGCAGATCAGAACGACTTATTTGCGGAACCTATGCGTTAGGATTATCGTCTGAGTCAACAACGCTAAACGTCTATGCCCTCAACCCGTGTTTTTTCTAGTGATCGACCAGCCATGAATCGCCGCCTTGGCTTGTGCGGCGCTTTGAGCCTGGCGGGCGCTTTTCCTTTGGCAGCATGGGCGCAATTTCGCGTGGAAATCTCTGGCGTAGGCGTGACGCAATTGCCCATAGCTGTGATGGCTTTTCGAGGTGATGATGCAGCGCCGCAAAAAATTGGTGCGATTGTGATGGCTGATTTGGAGCGCAGCGGCCAGTTCAAATCGATCGATCCTGGCGCTGCGAATTTGGATGAAAGCAGCCGCCCGGAGCTGAGCGGATTTCGGCAAAAAGGGGCAGACCATTTGGTGGTGGGCAGCACAAGCCGCTTGGCCGATGGCCGCTTTGATGTGCGCTTTCGGCTGTGGGATGTGGTGCGCTCTCAGGATTTGGGCGCGCAGAGCTATGCTGTGCCAGCAGGCGATTTGCGACTGGCGGCGCACCGTATTGCAGACTTTATCTACGAAAAACTCACGGGCGACAAAGGTGTGTTTTCTACGCGCATTGCTTACGTGACCAAAACCGGCCAAGGCAACAACCAGCGCAACAATTTGTGGATTGCTGATTCCGATGGTGAAGGCGCGCAAAGCGCTTTGGCCAGCCCCGAGCCGATCATTTCAGCAAGCTGGTCGCCCAATGGCGCGCAATTGGCTTATGTGTCGTTTGAATCGCGCAAGCCCGTGGTCTATGTGCATCAAGTGGCCAACGGCCAGCGCCGGCTGCTTGCGAATTTTCGCGGCTCAAACAGCGCGCCCGCTTGGTCGCCAGATGGCCGGCAAATAGCGATTACGCTGAGCCGCGATGGCAACTCGCAAATTTATGTGATGGACAGCGCTGGCAACAACGAGCCGCGCCGGCTGTCTCAATCGGGCGGCATCGATACTGAGCCTGTGTATTCGCCCGATGGGCAATTGATTTATTTCGTGAGTGATCGAGGCGGCGCACCGCAAATTTATCGCATGCCAGCAGGCGGTGAGGGAGCTGGCCGGGCCGAGCGCGTCACGTTTGCTGGTAACTACAACATCTCGCCAGCGATCAGCCCGGATGGCAAGCGCATGGCCTTCATCTCGCGCGTCTCGGGCAATTTCCGTTTGCATGTGATGGAGCTGAGCAATTCAAATACGCTTGCTTTAACCGACACCGCCGCCGACGAGCGCCCCAGCTTCGCCCCCAACAGCAAACTCATTTTGTATGCCACGCGCCAAGGCGGTAAAGAAGCTTTGATGACATCCACCATCGATGGCCGCATCAAAGCACGGCTCTCAGCCCAAAGCGGCGATATTCGCGAACCACACTGGGGCCGATGATGCTGTCGACCCTGATTTGATGACTTTCAAGGAGAAACCCACATGATGATTCGACCAAGAATGGCCTCTGTATTGATCGCACTCGGCGCAGCGTTGACGCTTGCGGCATGCGGATCCAGCGTGAAATTGGACGAAGTAGGTGTCAGAGATGCCACCGCCACGCAGATTTCCAACCCTGTGGCTGTAGCGAGCACCACCGGACAAGGCACGCAAACAGGCGTGGCGGAGCGAAGTGTGCAAGCTGTCAATGTGGGGTCTGCGGCTGGCGATGCTGCTGGCCCTTCGGGCGCGGCGAAGGTGATCCTGTTTGATTACGACAGCTTTGTGATCAAACCCGAATACCAAAGCGCGATTGAGGCTCACGCTCGGTTTTTAGCGGTGAATAAAAATCGAAAAATGGCGATTGAAGGCCACACCGATGAATCAGGTGGCCGCGAATACAACTTGGCTTTGGGGCAAAAGCGTGCGGAAGCTGTGCGCCGCGCTCTTGGCTTACTGGGTGTGGCTGATGCGCAGGTGGAAGCGGTGAGCTTTGGTGAAGAAAAGCCGGTAGATGCTGCCAGCAATGAGCAAGCGTATGCCAAAAACCGCCGTGCTGAACTGAACTATAAGTAAACTCTAAGTCAACACTAAGTCAACACTAAGTCAACGCTAAGTCAACGCTATGCTCACTTTTTGGAAGCACTCCGCGCATATTCTTTGCCGGCTAACAGCCGTTTCGGCACTTATTTTTGCTCTACAACCAGCGCACGCTGGCTTGTTTGACGACGAGGAAGCGCGCAAAGCCATTTTGGATTTGCGCGCTCGCGTAGATCAAAACGCACGAGCTCAGGAAGCACAAAACGCTGAGGTTAAGCGCAATCAAGACAAAGCGCTGCAAGATGCCACCGAGACGAATGCCGCACTGCGCCGCAGCTTGCTCGATTTACAAAGCCAAATCGAAGCGTTGCGCGCAGACCTCGCTCGCCTGCGTGGACAAGACGAGCAACTGGCCCGAGAAGTGGCAGAGATGCAGCGCCGCCAAAAAGATTTGGCGCAAGGTGTAGATGAGAGAGTGCGCCGTTTTGAGCCTGCGAAAGTGCAGCTCGATGGCCGCGAATTCA
>JANMFP010000346.1:0-1794 GCA_031378135.1 Variovorax sp.
GTAGCCCGGGCCTTTGTTCAAGCCGTTGGCTTCAGAAATCGCATCCGTGCCATACAGCGCGTCATACAAACTGCCCCAGCGGGCGTTGGCGGCATTGAGTGCGTAGCGGGCGTTCAAAATCGGCACGACGAGCTGCGGGCCAGCAAGCGTGGAGAGCTCGGCATCGACGTTCTTGGTGGTGACTTTCACGTTTTTCGGCTCGGGGACGAGGTAGCCCGTCT
The DNA here is from genome assembly GCA_031378135.1 of Variovorax sp. Taxonomy (GTDB): domain Bacteria; phylum Pseudomonadota; class Gammaproteobacteria; order Burkholderiales; family Burkholderiaceae_C; genus JANMDU01. Next base: position 222 of record JANMFP010000346.1, read on the forward strand.
TTGCCAAGAACTTTTGATAGGCGGCCATTGGCTTGCCTGAAGCAACTGGGCCAGGGTTCGCGGTGTGCCACTTGTCCATTTCTGTTTGGATGCGATCACGTTCATTCAGCAGTGCAATGTTTTTCGGTGCGAGGTCGCGCACGATGGCGTCAAAACCTTTCCAAAATTTATCGCTCTTCACGCCAGCGGCGGGGAGGACTTTTTCTTCAATGAAGTTGCAGAGGGAGGTGGCAACTTGGAGGGAGTGTTTTTGGGTGCGGTTGGTCATAGCGGTCTGTTGAGATGGTTTCATAGGAAGGATAAGAATAAATACCGGACGCAGAAGACGCAAAGGTTACGCAAAAAACGCAAAAAATACCAAAACCCGTTTTTGAATTTTTCTTTTTGGTATTTCTTCTGCGTAACCTTTGCGTCTTCTGCGTCCGGCTGTTTGAATTTGGTTGTTAATTTTCATACTATTCGAAAAACGAAAAAACGTCGCGCAAGCTCGTACCGATCCGCGTCGGCGGCAAGCCTATCGTCTCGGCAGGCAGGCCATTGCGGTTGACCCAGAGCGTGCGGTAGCCATACCAAGTGGCGGCCAAGGCGTCCCAGCCGTTGGAGCTGACGAAGAGCATTTGTTTGGGCTGCAAGCCGGTGGCATTCGAGCCGAGGGCGTAGGCATCGGGGTGGGTTTTGTATTTGCGGATGCTGTCCACGCTGATGACGTGATCGAGCACATCTTGCAGCCCTGCGGATTTCACCGCTACATCAAGCATGGCTGGATCGCCGTTGCTCAAGATACCGGTAACGATGCCGCGGGATTTCAGTTCTGAGAGCACCTCGCGGTTCTCAGGGTAGGCCGAGAGATGCCGGTATTCATTCATCAAAGCGGTGATGATTTGATGCGTATCCAAAACCTCACTTTTAGAGACAAATTGGCCACTAGCCGGCAAAGAATGTGCGCCGAGCGCTATAAATTCAATAGCGTATCGCAGTGCTTTTTCCGTCACGCTCCAAAACGGCTCGTAATGTGCGCCATTGTTGCAAGTCGTCAGTAGCCGCGAATACTCAATCTGCTTATCGCGCCAGACCTGCGCAAGCTGCTTGCCCCGCCCCGGAAACCACTGCTCCGCGCCTAAGCTGACGCTGTACACATCAAACAGCGTGCCATAGGCATCAAAAAGTACAGCGCGGGGTTTTTCCATCAACGCAACTGTATTCCAAACTCAAAGCAAGATTGAAGTGGAGTAAGTCTATAAATTCATGACTTAAACCAAGGTAATTAAGAGTATTGGTGTGAACGCCGATGCGTATGATGCGCCTTAAATAACTTTGCAGGAGATATTTCATGTCTAAACCCATAGCTGTTTCATTAGCACGTCGCCAAGTTTTAAGGGTCACGGGAGCAGCAGCGCTATCCTTTCCCATGCTCAGCTTGGCACAAAGCGACAAGCCGGTGAGCTTGATCGTTTCTTACCCCGCAGGTGGTGGCGCGGATTTGATGGCGCGCTTGATTGCGCCGTATTTGTCGCGTGCGCTGGGGCAAAACGTTGTGGTGGACAACAAGCCAGGCGCGAGCGGGCAGATTGCG
>JANMFP010000348.1:0-1657 GCA_031378135.1 Variovorax sp.
GAGATCGTAGGCATCGCTGGTGTCTCGGGCAACGGGCAAACCGAGCTGCTCGAAATCGTCTCGGGCATGAAGCAGCCCTCTGCGGGCACGATGCAAGTGCTGGGGAAAAATTACAGCGCTGTGCAGTGGCTCGATCCCATCTCCGCTCGCGATATAGGCTTGGCACATGTGCCTGAAGATCGGCATGAGCGGGGCATGGTGTTGCAGTTTGGCGCATGGGAATCTGCCGTGCTCGGCTACGAAAGGCTAGCGGCTTATTGCAAAGGCTTGTTTTTGCGCACAAAGGCGATGCACAGCGATACGAATGATTTGATGCAGCGCTTTGATGTGCGCCCACCGAACCCGAATTTGCGCTCTTCAAAATTTTCTGGCGGCAACCAGCAAAAGCTCATCTTGGCGCGCGAGTTCAACCAAGCGCCCAAGGTTTTGCTGGTCGGCCAGCCCACGCGTGGTGTCGATATTGGCGCGATTGAGTTCATCCATGAGCAACTGCGCAGTTTGCGCGATGCGGGCTGTGCGATTCTTTTGGTATCCACCGAACTTGAAGAGATTTTGGCCTTATCTGACCGCGTGATTGTGATGAATCAAGGGCACATCACAGGCGAGTTGCCTGTGGCTGACTGTGACGAGCGAAATCTGGGGATGCTGATGGTCTCGACCAACGAAGCCCACATTGGACATAGCGCGGGACATTCGGCATGAGCGCTGCACAAAAAGATTTGCCGCGCTGGCTTGATGTCGGCGTGATCCCGCTGATTAATTTATTGATTGCCTTGCTGGTGGCTGGCTTGGTGGTCGCGCTTGTTGGTCAAAGCCCCAAAGAGGTGATGACGGCGCTCGTCAAAGGCGCTTTGGGCAATCAACGGGGCATCAGCTACACGCTGTATTACGCGACCACGTTTGTCTTCGCGGGCTTAGCTGTTGCCGTGGCATTTCATGCGGGTCTGTTCAATATCGGCGGCGAAGGCCAAGCGATGATCGGCGGCTTGGGCGCGGGCTTGGTGGCGCTCTGGCTTGCGCCATCGCTTCCCGCCTGGCTCATGATTCCGCTCATGATTGTGTTCGCCGCGCTGTTCGCTGGCGTGTGGGGCGCGATTCCGGGTTACTTGCAGGCCTATCGTGGCAGCCATGTGGTGATCACCACCATCATGTTCAATTTTTTGGCCAGCTCGCTCATGGTGTATTTGCTGGTGAATGTGCTCAAACCCGCAGGCGAGATGGCGCCTGAGAGTGCAGAGTTTGCGGCGTCTGCCAAGATGCCGCGTGTGCATTCTGCGCTGCAAGCACTCGGCGTGGAATGGCCTTCTTCGCCGCTGAACCTCAGCATCTTAGTAGCTGTTGTCTCCTGCGTGTTCGTTTATCTTTTGCTCTGGAAAACACGCATCGGCTACCAAATTCGCGCCAGTGGCGCCAGCCCTGGCGCCGCCGTTTATGCAGGCATCTCGCCGCAAAAGCAGGTGATGTTGTCGATGGCGATTTCTGGCGCACTAGCGGGCATGATCTCGATCAACGAAGTCTCAGGCGTGCATCACAAGCTGCTCACTGATTTCGTCGCAGGCGCTGGCTTCACCGGCATTGCCGTGGCGCTCATGGGGCGCAACCATCCGTTTGGCATCGTGCTCTCCGCCCTGCTCTTCGGCATGATTTCGCAGGGCGG
>JANMFP010000379.1:0-1653 GCA_031378135.1 Variovorax sp.
CCATTTGCAAGCGGAGCACATCATGAAACGATTCAGCGTGAAACATCGCAGCGCCAGATTTCGCAGGGCATCTCTAGCGCAAGCGTTGACGGCGTTGTCTGTGAGTTGCGCAACAGGTGCAGCATGGGCGCAAGCGACGCCAACGACACAAAACGAGCAAGATGCTGCAAACGCACAAGTGTTGCAAAGCTGGCGGCAGCAAACGGGCCAAAGCGCTAGCGTGACCACGGAAGGCAAAATTGAATTTCATGGCGGCGTCACGGTGGATGCATACAACAACGATGTGAGCAGTCCCAGTGGCAATCCTGCGCTGTCGCCCTTGCGCGAAAACAATTACGGCAAGCTCATCTTTCAAGGCGACATCCGCACACAATCCGCTGAACAAGACGTCACATATGTACAGGGCGTGTTGACGGCAAGCAATGATCGCAGCTTGATTGCACGCTACGCCAATCAAATCAACAGCTTCCAAACCGGGCGTGCGGGCTTGGGATACCAGATCGCTTTTGGTGATGTGGTGGCCAATTACTCCACCTTGTCTTCCAGCCTCGGCTTGCGCGGCTTGTTGGCTGCCCGCCAGTTTGGTGCGCTCACCGTCACGGGCGTGGCTGGCACGGTGGCGGAGAGCTGGGAAGCCTTGCTCAATCGCTCAGCGCTGGATAACTTAGCACCACGCACCCGTTATTTGCGCGATGTGATGGGCGTGAAAGCTGAATATGCTTTTGATCAACAGCTCTCCGCTTTTGCCACCTTGCAAAGCTATTCAGATCGCACCAGTTCCGCCGCTTTGCCCCTGGGCTCGCCTGCGCTAAGCGGCGCAGTATTGAGCAGCGGGCTCAAATACAGCCAAGACGCACTGCAAATTTCTGCTGAGCTGGCTGCCTCCAATACCGAAGACAAAAACACGCTCATTGACAGCCGAGGCAAGGCCTTTATGATCGATGGCACTTATCGCTTCGCCAGCCCTAGCATCAATTTGCGCTTCGGTTACCACGATCTCGGCCCGCGCTTTGTGTCGCTCGCGCAAAGTGTTGCGCCCGGTATCCAAGAATGGTATGCCGGCGCCGATTGGCAGATCTTGCCGCAGCTCAATTGGGGCTTGGATGTGCGCGACAGCACCACGCGCATCGCGGCCAATGTGTTCTCACCCGCCAGCCAGACTGAGCTGCAAACCCTCAACAACCGCCTGAGCTACAGCTTTCAAGACCTCACCGGCTTGGTGCTCAGTTTGAGCGACACGCGCAACCGCGGCAAAGACGCATTGGGCAACCCTAACCGCAACGACACCTCGCAACTGAGCCTCAATTACGGCAGCCAATTGTGGACAGCTGGCGCAAGTTTGGGGCAAGGCCACAGCCGTAGCCCGGCGAACCCGCTAGGCGATTCCAACAACAGCCAATGGCAGCTGAGCTTGGGGCGTAACTGGAGCGACGCCAGCTTAGAGAAACAAGCCTCGTGGACGGTCAGTGTGCAAAGCTTTCTCGGCCAGCAAGTGCAAAAGCTCATTGCGGCAGGCACTGCATCGAAAAACACCAGCTATGGCTTGAACCTCACAGCCAGCAGCACGCCGATGGGGCAATGGCTGCTTGGCCTACAGCGTCAGCAAACCGAGCAGCCCACGCCCGGCGCGCCACGCTTGGCCACCACCACGCT
>JANMFP010000380.1:0-2232 GCA_031378135.1 Variovorax sp.
ATCGGCCTGCACCGTGCCGCGCACGTTGGCCAGCGTCCATTCGCGCACCTTTGCAGCCTCGGTGTCTGTGGGTTCGCGGCCATTGTCGGTTTTGAATTTTTCTAAATTTTGGTCAATCGCCGTGTTCATGAACATCGCGAGAATCGTGGGCGCGGGGCCGTTGATCGTCATGCTCACGGAGGTCGTTGGCTGCGTGAGATCAAAGCCGGAATACAGCACCTTCATGTCATCCAGCGTGGCAATGCTCACGCCGCTGTTGCCGACCTTGCCGTAAATGTCGGGGCGCACGGCTGGGTCTGCGCCATAGAGCGTGACGGAATCGAAAGCGGTGGACAAGCGCTTGGCTGCCATGCCTTCGCTCACCACTTTGAAACGGCGATTGGTGCGGAAGGCATCGCCCTCGCCTGCGAACATGCGCGTGGGGTCTTCGCCTTCGCGTTTGAAAGCGAACGTGCCAGCGGCATAAGGGAAGCTGCCGGGCACGTTGTCGAGCATCAGCCATTTGAGGATTTCGCCGTGGTCTTCATACTTGGGCAACGCGACTTTGCGCACGCTCGTGCCGGATAAGGTTTTGTGTACGAGCTGGGTGCGGATTTCTTTATCTCTAATTTTCACAACGTATTCGTCGCCCGCATAGGCTGCTTGCATCTGCGGCCATTGCTGCAAGAGCTTGGTGGCATCTTTATCGAGCAGCAATTCGCGCTGCTGCGCCAACTCAATCGTGGCTTCTGCGGCTCTTGAACGCTCTGGCTTTTCGATTTGCAGCATCTGCGCAGCGCTGCGAAGCTGCTGGATCTCACGCACGAGTTTCACCTGCACTGCCACGCGCTTTTTGTAGCCGCGCACGGTATCGGTGATCTCGGCCAAATAACGGGTTCGTGCGCCGGGCACGATGGGGTGTTGATTGTTGCTATGGCGCGTGTTCACCACGGGCAGCTTGCCTTGCGTGAGCTTCAAGCCCAGCGCAGCTAAACGCGGCTTCATCGCTTGATACAGCGCCGTCACGCCATCGTCATTGAAGCGCGCGGCCATCGTGCCAAACACAGGCATTTCGCTCGGCTGCTGAGTCCAAGCTTCTTTATTGCGCTGCACTTGTTTCGCGACATCACGCAATGCATCCAGCGAACCTTTGCGGTCAAATTTATTGATCGCGATGAACTCCGCAAAATCGAGCATGTCGATTTTTTCCAGTTGCGAAGCCGCGCCGAACTCCGGCGTCATCACATACAGCGGCACATCCACATGCGGCACGATGGCCGCATCGCCTTGGCCGATGCCACTGGTTTCCACGATGATCAGATCAAAGCCTGCCGCCTTGCAAGCCGCCAGCACATCGGGCAAGGCTTGAGAAATTTCACTGCCGAAATCGCGTGTGGCGAGTGAGCGCATGAACACGCGCGAACCTGAGCTCCACGGAGAAATCGCATTCATGCGAATCCGATCGCCGAGCAATGCACCGCCAGATTTTCTCCGCGAAGGATCAATCGAAATCACCGCCATGCGCAGCGCATCGCCTTGATCCAGGCGGATGCGACGAATCAATTCATCGGTGAGCGATGATTTGCCTGCACCGCCCGTACCCGTGATACCAATCACCGGAATTGCTATATTTTTAGTAGCATTCTGCGCAGGTAATACGCCGGCCAACTGCACTTTTTCCTTAGAATTCTCAATCGCAGAGCACAGCTGAGCCAGTTTGCGCCATGCCGCATCGCTGTGCCCCTGAAGCTCTGCAGCAGCCTTCGGCGCAAAGCCCGCCAAATCAAAATCGCATTGCATCACGCATTCGCCGATCATGCCCATCAGCCCCATGCGCTGCCCATCTTCCGGGCTAAAAATCCGCACGCCCTGCGCGGCCAGTTCGCGAATCTCTGAAGCCACAATCACACCGCCGCCGCCGCCGAACACCTTGATATGCGAGCCGCCCCGTTCCTTGAGCAGTTGCGCCATGTATTTGAAATACTCCACATGCCCGCCCTGATAGCTACTGACGCAAATACCCTGCACATCTTCTTGCAGCGCAGCCGTCACCACATCGTCCACCGAGCGGTTGTGCCCCAGATGGATCACCTCGCAGCCAAAGCTCTGCAAAATGCGCCGCATGATGTTGATGCTCGCATCATGGCCATCAAACAGCGAAGCCGCCGTGACGAAACGCACCTTGTTTTTTGGGCGGTATTCAGAGAGGGCTTTGTAGTCGGCGGATAGTTCAGTCACATTCGTCTCCAGCGT
>JANMFP010000450.1:0-2724 GCA_031378135.1 Variovorax sp.
ATTTGATAGCACCACGCGCAGATTCTATGCCGGCCAACTGCCATTTTTCTTTAAAAAATCAGCTATTTCTGAGCCAAAAACGCCTGCGCAGCCGCCACCGTCTGCGCCGCATCTTCCTCATGCGGCACATGGCCGAGTTTATTAAACATCACCAGCTTCGAGCCTTTGATATCTTTTGCAAACAGCGCCGCGTTCGATGGCGGAATCAAGCGATCTTGCCCACCCCAGATGATCAGCGTCGGCTGCGTGATTTGCGCAATCCGCTCGGGCGCAATCGCACGCGGCTCGCGCATGCGCAGGCCCAGTGCGCGGCGGTTGCCCTCCCGCAGCGCCAGCTCAAAATAGCGCTCCACCAAAGCTGGCGTCACCCGGCTCGGCTCGCCATACACACTGCGCACATCGCGCGCAATCAGCCAGCGCGGCAAAGTGTTTTCCGTGATCGGCGAGAGCAGCGCCACCTGCGCCGCCTCAAAAGCCATCGGCATATCAATCGCCTTGAAGTCATAGCCCGCAGAATCCACCAAGATCAATTTCGCCACCCGGTTCGGCTGCGGTTGTGGCGCAGAAGTTTTCAAGTAATCCGCGGTCTCCCAAGCAATCTGCCCACCCAGCGAATTGCCGCCCAGCACTACCGGCTGCGTCACGCCCAGCGCATCCAGCGTGGCCACCACAAACCTCGCGTAATTCACCAGCGAGTAACGACCAGCTTCACGCCCACCATCGCCATCCTCTTGTAACCACGCTCCTGCACCATCACCACGGAAGGGCCCCGTCAATCCAAACCCCGGCAAATCCATCCGAATCACCCGCCGCGATTGAGCCAGCTCAGCCGCCCAGCCATCCCAGGTGTGCAAACTCGCACCCGTGCCATGCAGCAGCACCACCGGCGCCAATTCATTGCGCGGCCCTTCGTCTCGATAGTGAACGTTCATGCCCCGCACATCCACAAACTTCGAGCCCGACTCTGCCGCCGCCCAGCGCGCCTTGAGCACCTCCAAAGGCCGATCCGACTCCCAGCTCAAAGCCAAAGCCCCGCCCAGTGCTACCAGCAGCACCGCAGCCCCACACCACCATCGCCCGATTAGCATACTCATGCAATCACCCTGTCAAAAGCTGTTGAGCTTAATGGGGAGCAAACCCACAGGCCACCCCACACAAGTCGGGAAAAGCACAATGCCTGCAATCATTTGCTCATGCTTATTAGCGTTAAAGCATATAAAAATAATTCTAAAGTTGCTTATAAGATTATTTAAATTGCACAAATTAATCCTATGAGTTAACATTCAAACATGCAATCCCGCCTCCAATCGCTCCAATCCGTACAAATAGAAGCAGCCCTCAGCGCGTGGCGCGCTGCCAAGCTGCCCGCGCGCCCCGCGCAGGGCTGGGTGCGCGCCATCCGCGAGGCGCTGGGCATGCCTGCCAATGTCTATGCGCAAAAGCTCGGCATCACGGGCGGCGGGCTCGCCAGCTTAGAAAAAGCCGAAGCCAACCAAACCATCACCCTCGCCAGCCTGCACAAGCTGGCCGACGCCCTGGGCTGCGAGCTGCAATACGCACTCGTCCCGCGTCAGGGCAAAGGCCTGCAACAGCAACTGCACGAGCGCGCCACCATGCTGGCCGATGCGCAGCTGCGCCCCATCGCGCACAGCATGGCGTTAGAAGATCAAGCCGTCCAAGGCCAAGCCCGCCAATTGCAGCGCGACATGCTCATTCAAGAGCTACTAAACGGCTCACGCCGCCAGCTTTGGGCATCCAAGTAAATTCGGCAAAGCGCCTCACGCATGCAAAACAGCCCACCCGCTCCCGGCGCTACCGCGCTCGACCCCGATGAAGCGCAGGGCCTCATCCCCGGGCATATTCACATGCAGGCCGATCTCAACATCTGGGAAGAGGCCAACATTTTGGAAGGCCAGCGCTGGCTCTTACGCCAAGTTAAATCTGGCAAACGCCAGCTACTGCAAGAAGATTTTGTGCGCGAGCTGCATCGCCGCATGTTTGACCAAACTTGGCAATGGGCAGGCCAGTTTCGCCGCAGCGATAAAAACATCGGCGTTGAATGGCCGCAAATAGCCACGCGCCTGCGCAATTTGCTGGACAACACGCAATTCCAAATCCAAGCCAACACATTTCCACCAGACGAGCTAGCCATCCGCTTTCATCATCAGTTAGTCTGGATTCATCCCTTCACCAATGGCAATGGCAGGCATGCGCGCTTGATGGCCGATGCACTGGTGATCAGTCTCGGCCACCCGCGATTCACATGGGGGCAAACTCCGCTGGAGACAGCGGGCAGCGCCAGAGCGAGCTATCTCACCGCTCTGCGCGAAGCAGATCAGGGCAGTTTTACCAAGTTGTTGGCGTTTGCGAGGCAGTGATCGAGACAGTGTTACCTGCGTGTTTTTCTGCGCGACTTACTACAAAATGAATAGCACTCCACGCAGACTTTATGCCGGCTATCTGCCCATTTAGTTTAAAAAGCCCCGCTTTGAAGCCAACTAAGCGTCACTTCCCCAACCGCGCATTCTGCGGAAACATCGCCTGCTTCGCCTCATCATCCATCTCCGCCTTAAAAGCGTGTTGAGTTTTCAAAGCCTCAGCCCGCTGCGCCGCCGGGCGGGCGTTGATCTCATCGAGCAAGCGCTTCACATGCGGCAAGCTGGCCCAAGCCTCTGCGCCCAAAATAAACGGCACAGCCCGCGCCCAGCCCCACACCGCCATATC
>JANMFP010000466.1:0-3445 GCA_031378135.1 Variovorax sp.
CCATCTGGCTCAAGAAAAACGGTTTCCGCGCCGACCAGGTGCAAACTTTCTACCCAAGCCCCATGGCCACGGCCACAGCGATGTACCACAGCCAAAAAAACCCCCTGCGCAAAATCAGCAGAGATTCAGAAAGCGTAGACATCGTCAAAGGCGACAAACGCCGCCGCCTGCACAAAGCCTTCTTGCGCTACCACGACGCCAACAACTGGCCCCTGCTGCGCGAAGCTCTGAAGGCCATGGGCAGAGCCGATTTGATCGGCAATGGCAAACATCACTTGATCCCCACGTTTCAGCCCGTGACTGACGGCACTTACGTGAGCGCAAGAAAGAAAAATTCGTTTGCACCGGGCTTGAAAACAAAAGGCCGCACGGGTGGCGCAGCCACCTCAAACCTAGCCGCGAGTGCGCCAATTCAGGCACGCAAAGGCGCTCTACTGACTCAACACACTGGGCTTCCACCTAGAAAATTAAAGTGAAGCAGCATTTTTTTCGGCTTACGAATCAGTTTATTGAAAATAGGTGGGTATTGATTGCAATCGCGCCATTGTTTTTCTTTGTCCTGCCGTCTTTGTTTACCCCGTATCACATCCCAATAGATCCAGAAGGCGGATATTGTTTCATCTCTGCCAAGGATTGATCACCTTCAATCCCGCAGCCTCAAAAGGCGCAACATCGCGAGTCGCTACCGCAAAGCCATGCTGCAAAGCAATTGCAGCAATTTCTCCATCGCCCAAGCTGATGGCAATGCCATCGCATCTCGCCCGTGCCATCAATTTAGAAAGTCCGCTCGCTGACTTTTCATCAAAAGACAACATGCGATCTGCGAAAATCTCATTTCGCAAAGCGTTCAAAGTTTGCCCTAGTCCATCTCGTCTTTTGCCGGAAGGCATCAGCTCCAAGCCACAGAGAAGCTCATACCAGCTGACACTGGTCAAATATAAATTTTCAAGCGCTTGAGCATTCACCCACTGGCGCATGCCTATGTGAGGCACAGGCTTCATCAATTCTGAGATGATGTTTGTGTCGAGAACGATCATGGCTTACTCTTCACCGTATCAGTCGAACACAGCTGCCCTAGGCATGTCGGTTCTCGGTGGGATCTCTAGCTCAAAACCGCCATGCTTCATCGCCAACGCATGGATCGCGTCGCCAACCTTCAAACGCCCTTGCGGTGGCAGCACGGCCTCTTCTAAGATGTAGCGAATCTCGGCCTCGGTGCTGCGGCCAGACTTAGCTGCGCGTAGGCGCAGGGCGCGGTGCGTGGCATCGGGAATGTTGCGGACGGTGACTGCGGGCATGGTGGTGCTCCTTAGAGGACTGACTGACTTGCAATGATATCATTTTGATTCTTTGATATCAAGAGCATTGGGGAATGCTACAAATAACGCAGAAAACTGTGGATGTTCACCAAATATTTAGTCCAATACCACTTCAATAAGGCGATTAAGCCGTGCAAGTTGCTTGAAATCGTCCACGACTGAGTGCAGCAGAGTCGGCGAGCTAAATTGTGAGGCAGAGATATTTTTTCTCACTAAAAAACTCTTCAGCATCAACCAATCCACATCGGGATGGCTTGCGTCATAACCGCGCGGCGCGCGACCGGCAACTTGATCCCGGGAAAAGTTTGTTTTAAAGCGTTTCTTGAATGCGGCATCTGCAAATAGCGCATGAAATGCACTGGCATCATCAGCAATCGCCATGCGCATCTTTTTAAGTTGCGGGCTAGAGGGCATAAATAAGCCGCCAGCCACCACCACGCCCATGTAAGGCTGGATGTTGGGCAAGATGCCAAAGAACAAATGTGGATTGCGCTCAAAGCGAGATGCAGGCGGCACAGAAGCCGAGAGTGACAACCAATCTTTGTAGCAAGGCATGCCATCAACGATTTTGTTGGCCGTTTTTTTAATTCGACCGATACCTTGCGTTGGAAAGTGATAGTCGGGCAGCAGAGGTTGTAGCTCAGCTTTCAAGCCGGCAGCGAGGCTGATAAACGGTTCCTTGACGAGCGCGACGTAACGATCAGCATGCGCATCAAGCCAATGCAGATCCGTTTTTTGGCCCGCCTCGGTCAAAAAGGGAATGGTTTCGTTTGAAAAAGAGCTTGTCATCGTTTGAAGCAATCAATTGAGCATCTTAGACATCTTCAAGGTAGGCGGCTCCTCGAACGGTTTGAAAAACTTGTCGAACAAGCTGTTGAGGTGAGGAAATTTTTCTGAAAATGCATCGCGCTTTACAAAATAGGCCTCTGCCGCCACGGCAAAGAATTCCTCAAGGGATTCCGTGCCATATGGATCCAGTAACGGCGCTTCCATGCCAGTAAATTTGCCGAAACGTTGCCAAGCCTCTGTGGTCTCGCAAAAGCGTTCGTATTCAGCTTGAAGCGTGGTGAGCCATGGGCGACGTCGCTCTCGCGGCATGGGCGGGCAGCCGTCGGCTTGGCCATCTCGCACATCGATCACGTGGATGAATTCGTGGATGACGACGTTATAGGCTTGGCTTGCTGTCTCGCCTGCGGCTTGCACGTCGCTCCATGCGAGCATGAGTGGGCCGCCTTCCACGATTTCGCCGGTGAGCGCTTCGCTGCCACTGTGAGCAATGCCGTCTTCATCAACCCACTCGCGCCGCGCCCTCACCTCGCCTGCGTGCAGCACGATGCCAACAAAGCCGTCATACCACTCGAGCGCCAAATCGGGGCGATCTGGCGGGGCGATGTAGAGAATAGGCAAACAAGCTTGCGCAGCGACCATGACGGCCTGTGCATCAGTCACTTGCATGCCATGCGCGCCAGAGAATTCTTTGCTGTCTAAAAACAGGCTAGCGAGGATGCGCAGTCGCGCTTGATCGCTGGGCAATAGAGCTGCAATGAAGGGCAGATCAAAGGCGCATTGCCAAAGAGCGTCGCTGATGTTGCGGCGCCTTGTGATGCGTGCAATCGCGGCTTGATGACGCTTGCTTTGCCACTTTTGCAATGTGCTGAAGAGCGCTTTGAACATGAATAAATAGACGGATTCAGCCGATGAGTTCAGCATGAGAAATCACAACTCGGTTTGAAGCGCCAGCCTCAAAGCACCGTAACGCGCTGCGTACCCACTTCTCCTGATGGACTCAAGCTCAATCGCAAAGCCCAACCACGCGCCGGGCTCGCGCTGGCATCCCAATCGGGCAACACATGCCGCACACCCTCGCCTTGCTGCGAGGCAATCGGATGATCGCGGCCCTCATGGGTGTGGCCGTGGATGAAATACTGCGCCTTGGCTTCGTTCATCCATTGCACCGCGGCTCTGGGATCAATATCAACCCAAGGCTGGCCGGATTGCGCCATATCGTTTTTACGCGCCTCACTCGCATTACGAATCGTGCGCGCTTGGCTCATGCGCTCATCTAGAGGCGTGGCTAAAAATTGAGCTTGCCACTGCGGGCTGCGCACCATGGCGCGAAACTTTTG
>JANMFP010000469.1:0-2175 GCA_031378135.1 Variovorax sp.
GGTTGGGGGTTCGAGGCCCTCCGCCCCTGCCAGCAAAATCTAAGTATTTTGTTGGCGCCAGTCCTAAAAATAGCCCAGCGCATTGCGTTGGGCTTGTCTGTTTAAAGAGTTCGGTGAAAACCGGGCGCAAAAGTGAAGTAAAAACATGGCCGCAGAGCAAATTGAAACCGTGAACACCGGCGCAGACAAAGCCAAGTTGGCTGTCTCTGTGCTGCTGGTTATCGCGGGCATTGTTGGTTTTTACATGCTCACCAAGCAAGGCGCACTTGCGCAGTGGGGCGCATTGATTGCCGCATGTATTGCAGCTGTAGTGCTCTTCATGTCTTCGGAATCAGGTAAAGAGTTTGTGGCTTTTGGCCGCGATGCTGTGCGTGAAGCCAAGAAGGTGGTCTGGCCAGCGCGCAAGGAAGCGATGCAAATGACCGCCTATGTATTTGCGTTTGTCGTGGTCATGGCACTTTTCTTGTGGCTCACGGATAAAACCCTCGAATGGGCAATTTTTGATCTTTTGTTGGGCTGGAGAAAATAATGTCTGAGCTACACGAAGAAGTTATCGCTGCCGTCGTAGAAGAAGGTGCTGCCCAAGAACCGGTGGTGCCATCTTACGCGCCAGCTGCTGGCATGCAGTGGTATGTGGTGCAGGCTTATTCCGGCATGGAAAAAGCTGTTGAGCGGAACGTGCTTGAACGCATCGCGAGAGCCGGCATGGAAGCGAAGTTTGGCCGTTTCCTCGTCCCCACCGAAGAGGTGGTGGAGATGAAAAACGGTCAGCGCAAGACGACTGAGCGCAAGTTTTTCCCTGGCTATGTGCTGGTGGAAATGGCCATGGATGATGAATCTTGGCACTTGGTCAAGCACACCAGTAAAGTCACAGGATTTGTAGGCGGTGCACGCAATCGCCCCGTCGCGATTTCTGAAGCTGAAGTGCAGAAAATCGTGGATCAGATGAAAGACGGCTCTGATAAACCGCGTCATAAAGTTGAATTCACCACCGGTGAATATGTGCGCGTCAAAGAAGGCCCGTTCACAGACTTTAACGGTACGGTCGAAGAAGTCAATTACGAGAAAAGCAAAGTACGCGTTTCGGTCACAATTTTCGGCCGCGCTACCCCTGTTGAATTGGATTTTGCACAGATCGAAAAGACCTGAGGCAAAGCATAAAAATTCGCGCCTTTCAGTTCAGCGCGATCAAAGCTCAATGAACTGTTAACCGAATCAACGACCCATAAAAATTTTATGAATCGTTGGTCCCCGGGGAGCCACAAACGTGGCGTTATCACCCGTAAGGAGAAAACATGGCAAAGAAAATTGTCGGCTTCGTGAAGCTGCAAGTGCCTGCAGGTAAGGCGAATCCATCGCCCCCAATCGGCCCCGCATTGGGTCAGCGCGGTTTGAACATCATGGAATTCTGCAAGGCGTTCAACGCCCAGACCCAAGGCATTGAGCCAGGTTTGCCTTTGCCTGTGGTGATTACAGCATTTGCAGACAAGAGCTTTACCTTCATCATCAAAACGCCGCCCGCGACGACTTTGATCAAAAAGGCCATCAAACTCGATAAAGGTTCTGCCAAGCCACACGTGGACAAGGTCGGCAAGATCACCCGCGCTCAGCTGGAAGAGATCGCCAAAGGCAAAATCAAAGACATGAATGCAGCCAGCATTGATGCTGCTGTTCGTACATTGGCTGGTTCCGCACGCTCTATGGGCGTGACGGTGGAGGGCCTGTAATCATGACCAAACTTACTAAAAAACAAAAAACGCTAGTCGGCAAAGTGGACAGCAACAAGCTGTACGCCATTGGCGATGCGCTCGGTATCGTTCAACAAGCTGCAACTGCCAAGTTCGATGAATCCATCGACGTGGCTGTTCAGCTCGGTATTGATGCCAAGAAATCTGATCAAGTCGTGCGTGGCGCTGTCGTATTGCCTAACGGCACGGGCAAAACTAAACGCGTCGCAGTGTTCGCGCAAGGTGCTAAGGCTGAAGAGGCCAAGGCTGCTGGTGCAGACATCGTCGGCATGGATGATTTAGCCGCGATGGTCAAAGCCGGCAACATGCCTTTTGATGTGGTCATTGCTGCCCCAGACGCGATGCGTGTGGTCGGTACGCTCGGCCAAATCCTAGGCCCTCGCGGTTTGATGCCTAACCCCAAGGTTGGCACTGTGACGCCAGATGT
>JANMFP010000514.1:0-2146 GCA_031378135.1 Variovorax sp.
CGCACGATGGCCAGGCCCAAGCCGCTACCAGAACGCTCACCGCCTGGGCGGGCAGTGCTGAAAAAGCGCTCGCCCAAGCGAGGCAGCGCGTAATCGGGCACGCCGCAGCCAGCGTCTTGCACGGCGATCACATGCCATTCATTTTCACGGCTGATGATGATGTCAATGGCGCTGCCTCTCGGCGAAAAATCCATGGCGTTATCGAGCAGGTTGGAAAGCGCTAAAAGCAGTAAATCCGCCTCAATTTTTGATTCAAATTGGCCATTAGCCGGCATAGAATATGCGCGGACTGCTATGTTTTTGATATCGCTCGCAGATTGCACTTGCGCGATAGCGCATTGCACCACCTCATGCAGGCTCTGGCGCGTGAGCTCCAGCAAGCGCCCGCCAGAGGCGGCTTGCTGCTCTAAGCGCGAGAGATGCAGCATCTGCGCGACGATGCGCTCTAGGCGTTGGCTTTGCGCCACCACTTGTGCTGCAAAGCGCTGCCTGTCTGCTGGCGGCAAATCGCCCTCTAGCAGCTCGCCCGAAGCACGAATCGCAGCGACGGGGCTTTTGAGCTCGTGCGTTAAGGCGCGCACATGGTTTTCAATGTAATCGCGGCCCTCCAGCCGCTCGCGCATGGCTTGCATCGCGCGCGCGAGATCACCGAGCTCGCCTGGCGCATTCGGCATTTTCGGCATCGCATTGCCATCTGATACGGGCTGGCCTACTTGCTGCGCATATCGCCGCAGTTTGCGAATATTCCACACCGTGTAAAGCGTCACGATCACGCCGACGAGCGCAGACAAGACCAAGAGCAGCAAGCCATTGGTGAGCACTTTTCTCTCAGCGCGATCAATGAAATCTTGCACTGAACTCATCGGCTTAGCCACGGTGAGCACACCGATGATTTTCTCATCCTCCAGCACGGGCGCGGCCACATACATGATCGAAGTTCTGTCGTCTCCCTGCACCTCGCGCGTCGCTCTTGCGCCATATTCGCCGCGCAAAGTCCGCGCTACATCTCGCCACTTCGAATAATCTTGGCCTTGCGCCACGTTTTCTGAATCAAACAATACGATGCCTTTCGCATCTGTGACGTAAATTCTGAAATCGAGCGATTGCTTGGAAAAGCCCCAAATTTTCGCGTCAATCGGGCGGCCCGCGTATTGCATCACTTGGCTTGCAAACACCCCTTCTTTCACTTGCCCGCTTCGCACATCCTCAGTGGCCAGCTCGGCGAGAATGTTGGCGGTATCGACCATCATGTCTTCCATCACTTCGCGCACACTGGGCTTGATCTCAGCGCTGAAAACACGCAGCACAAAGAAGGCCAGAATGCCATTGAGCACGAAGAAGACGAAAAGCAAACGAATACCGAGTTTCATGCGAGCTTCACACTTTGGCTTTGAATGAAATATTCAGCGAGGTATCCAGCGAATAGCCCATGCCGCGATGCGTGGTGATGAATTCTTGTGGGGCTATTGTTTTGAGCTTGCCGCGCAGTGTTTTCATGTGTGTATCTACGGTGCGATCCATGCTGTCTGTCTCTAGCCCCCACACGCGCTCCAACAAATGCTCGCGCGACAGAATGCGGCCCTTGGCAGCGAGCAGCAAAGCCAACACGCCATATTCGCGCTTCGTTAAATCTAGCCAGCTGCCTTGCAGGCGAATGCGTTGGCCAGCTTCATCGTGCTCAAACAGGCTGATCACCTCAAGCTTTTTCACGGCACGCCGCAGCAAAGCGCGCACCCTGGCAACTAACTCGCGCGGGCTGAACGGCTTGGCCATGTAATCGTCTGCGCCCAGCTCTAAGCCCAGCACGCGATCCATCTCTTCGCCGCGAGCGCTGAGCATGAGCACGCGCGCATCGCCTTTGCTTCGGAGCTCTCTGCAAATATCGAGGCCATTGCCATCGGGCAGCCCAACATCCAAAAGATACAAATCGTAGGCTTGCAAAGCCATCAAGCTGCGCGCTTCCCGCAGCAGCAAGCAATGCTGAACCTTCCAGCCTTCGCGCTCTAGCGCATAGACGATGGTGCTGGCAATCGCGCTGTCGTCTTCGAGAAGAAGAATCTGTTCCATCAGCGGCCACCTGCTACATCGAGCAAAGTGCCAGTGGTGTAGCTGGATGCATCAGAGAGCAACCACACAATAGCTTGCG
>JANMFP010000542.1:0-2876 GCA_031378135.1 Variovorax sp.
ATGATTTAACGAACCTTGCAACGCTGAAGAATTTTCCCATCAGCCTCGCTTTGCTAGATATGACATGGGGCGCTTGCGTGAGCGGTGTATCGGCCGCAGCCGGAAAGGCCGCATACGACTACTATATGACAGCAGTTTAGCCATCTGCCCGGCAAAGAATACGCACAAAGCGCTATCTATTTGAGAGCGAATGTTTGAGGCATGTTGTTCCACGAAGCATAAAAACCATCGTTTGATCGCTTGGCAACAGGCGCTTCGGATTGAAGAAGCGTCTGCAATCCAGCTAACGCGCTATCGATCAGCGGCACAGTGGTGCTTTGCTGCAATGTCTGCGCATAGCCCGCCAAACCCGCGCCACCCAATATGATGCTTTTCACATTGAATTGCGCCGCACGCGAGCAGGCTTCGCTCAGCACACGTTGAGCCATCGCTGGATCGGCTTGTAGCTCAGAGCCACTGGGCATCACAGTCTCAATGTGCTTGAGCATGTCGCCATACCCTAGACTTAGCGCAAGTCGCATGAGCATCGGCTTCCAGCGCTCCCCGCCTGTGACAATGGCAAATGGGCCGTGCTTTGCCGCTTGAATAAATGAAGCCTCAGCCAGCCCAGTGACCGCACAACTGCTCACCTCGCGCAAAGCAAACAAGCCTGGATCGCCGAAGCAGCCGATCAACACGCCATCGAGCAGATCGTTGTGCTCGACCCGCTGCGCTGCCCAAGCATCAAGGCAAGCATGGGCAGCCACAGCATGGCTCGCCTCGCAAGCAATATAACTCGCACCAAATCGCGCGGTGCGAATATCAAGCTGCACATCGCTTGGTAAATGCGGCTGCAGTACGCTGCGCAGGCGTTCGGTCGTCTGAGCATTGGTGTTGGGATTAACAATCAAGAATCTCTTGCTTCGCGGTGTGGTCATGGCCAGATTGTCGCTGGAACACGCCATATATTCATGCCCACGTTGGCTTCGAAATCACTCCAATTCAGTGCGCAGACTAAGCGCAATGCTTTAAATCGGTGCAACGCAGCTGAAAACCCTCGTCAAACTGATCAGGCAAAGTCGAGTCGCCATGGTTTTCCACCATGAGTAGCGCCAATTGCTGGCATGGAATATGCGCTGTATACAGTTGGACTATGAGGCATCCCGCTTGTAGCCTGTTCATTCATTCCCTCAAACTTTTTCTAAGAATCTTGGAGTCTCTATGAAACGTCGTGATTTACTGGCTGCTGGCTCAGCTGCATTAGCTGCGCCTTGGGTACAGGCCCAATCTGCCGCATGGCCCACCCGCGGCCCCATTCGTTTGATTTGCCAATACCCGCCGGGCGGCTTGGTGGATACCGTCGCGCGCCTGATGGCACCGCATCTCTCCTCTGCGCTCTCGCAGACCGTCATCGTCGAAAACCGCGCGGGTGCAGGAGGCTTGATTGGCACGGAATACGCTGCTCGCCAGCCAGCAGATGGCTATAACTTGCTGGTTAGCCATGCATCGGTGCATATTTACGCTGCCGCCACGCGCAAAACCATGCCTTTTGATCCCGTGAATGACTTTACTCATATGGGCATGTTGGTAGAAGCGCCCATGCTCTTGCTCGTGCGTGCGAACTCGCCTTATCAAACGCTGGCGCAATACGTTGCTGCCGCCAAAACCAAACCCGTGCGCTATGGTTCATCAGGCATCGGCTCAGCCAATCACTTGTTTGGCGAGCTGCTCAAGATTGATGGCAATGCGCCCGAGCATGATCATGTGCCCTACCAAGGTAGCGCACCTGCTATGCAAGATTTGCTAGGCGGCCAGATCGACGGCGTGTTTGATCCCGTCACCACCAATGTCAACCAGCTCAAAGCCGGCTCGCTACGCGCGCTTGCGATCTCAACGCCGAGCCGCTTGGCAGCTCTGCCGAACATTCCGACCTTCGCAGAGCAAGGTCTGCCGTCCCTGGCTGGTTCGCAGTGGCTGGGCTTATCTGGCCCGAAGGGCTTGCCTGCGCCAATCGTGCAACGCATCACGGCTTTGATCCCTGAGATTTTGGCCAAGCCTGATGTGATGCAGCGCTTGGAAGATGTGCAAACTTTGCCACGCAAAACACCCGTTGTCGGCGACGATTTCGTTAAACTCATTCAATCTCAAATCTCCACTTGGACCGCTGTAGCAAAGCGAGCCAAGGTGGAAGTCATCACCTGATTGAACATTTGATTGAGTATTGAAAGCGGCAGTCTCCTTCTTTGGAACTGCCGCTTTTTACCAACCCCAGTACAAAAATAGTTTCTAGAAAATTGAATATGACCGAAGTCGATTTCACCGAGATCACCAGCTACCAGCGCTACAAACTCATGGCCAGCCTGATCGTGCCCAGGCCCATCGCACTGGTGACGACGTTAGGGGCCAACGGCATCGTCAACGCCGCACCATTCTCGATGTTCAACATGATCGGCGAAGACCCGCCTATTTTGATGATCAGCATCAACCGATTGTCTGACGGCAGGCTGAAAGACACAGCCGCCAATATCTTGCACAACAACGAATTCGTCGTCCACATGTCTGATGAGCCTTTGGCGCAGAAGATGCATGCTTGTGGCGAAGCGTTTCCCTCGGATGTAAGCGAGCTCGCTGCAGTCGGCCTCACGCCGGTGCCTTCCCACACCGTGGCACCGCCCCGCATTCAAGAAGCGCCGATTGCATTTGAATGCGTCTTGCACGAAAAACTAGAGACACCCAGCCGCTACGTTTTCATCGGTCGCATCCAATGGCTGGCCGCGCGCGATGGCTTGATCGACACGGAGGCTTGGCGCGTTAATCTGCGCGACTACGCACCTGTTGCGCGCTTCGGCGCCAGCTTCTACACCCGCACAGAAGATCGCTTCTCGCTGGCAGATCGC
>JANMFP010000520.1:0-2021 GCA_031378135.1 Variovorax sp.
CAGCTGGCAGCTGGATTTTGCGATTCCGTTGGCCTTCATTGCCACTTTATCAACCACAGTGCGCAGCATGCCTCTGTTTGCAGCAGCTGTGGCGGGCGCGGTGGCGAGCGTGGCGCTGTTTGCGCTGCCTTTGAAATTAGGAATGATCGCGGCTTGCTTAGCTGGGCTGCTGGCGGGTTTGATCGTGGAGCGCTTGATGCCAGTTATTGCGCACGCTGAAGGAAACAAAGCATGAACGCTCTAAGCACCCTTGAAAGCTGGGCAGTGGTCTTCGCACTCGCTATAGGCACCTTCCTCATTCGCTACTCCTTCATCGGCCTGTTTGCCAATCGGGATATGCCGCCATGGCTCTCGCACAGCTTAAAGCTCATCGTGCCAGCGATTTTTGCGGCCATTGTGGCCAGCGGCGTGGCGATTTCAAATGGGCAGTTTGGCGGCTGGGCCAGCATGGTGCAACTGTGGCCGCGCTATGCGGCAGCGCTGATTGCTTTGGGAATAGCGATCCGCTTTAAGGGCAATATCATGATCACAGTGTGCGCGGGCATGGCGGCGCTGCATGCGCTGTTGGCTTTGCAACGGGCGCTTTGAAGCGACTTTTTGCCCCCCGATAGGGTTTTAGCTATCGGCCTCTTTCAAAGAAGCAATCACCCTCAGTGCGCCAAGCTCATAGATTGGATTTATGATCTACTCATCGTCGATTGAAAAACTACATTTTGCAAGAACCAGATTTGAAAAAAAGGGTTCAAAGCAAATAAGAATTCAATCGCGACAAGACGATTCATTCATATCAATTTCAGGAGCTATCCATGTCCCTCATCAACACACAAGTCGCCCCGTTCAAAACCGAAGCCTTTCACAATGGCAAATTCGTGACCGTGACTGAGCAGAGTCTCAAAGGCAAATGGTCTGTGCTGATTTTCATGCCAGCCGCTTTCACCTTCAACTGCCCGACCGAAATTGAAGATGCTGCTGAAAACTATGAGCACTTCCAAAAAATGGGTGCAGAGGTCTATATCGTCACAACTGACACGCACTTCTCTCATAAAGTGTGGCACGAGACCTCTCCTGCTGTGGGCAAAGCCAAATTCCCATTGGTGGGCGACCCAACACATGCACTGACCCGCGCATTCGGCGTCCACATTGAAGAAGAAGGCCTCGCACTGCGCGGCACCTTCATCATCAACCCTGAGCTGATGATCAAAACCATGGAAATTCATTCCAACGAAATTGCCCGCGATGTGAAAGAAACTGTGCGCAAGCTCAAAGCTGCTCAGTACACCGCTGCTCACCCCGGTGAAGTGTGCCCAGCCAAGTGGAATGATGGCGCAAAAACACTCAAGCCATCGCTGGAGTTGGTTGGCAAGATCTAATTTTTTAGATCGAACCCTAAGCCAGACGACCCCATTTGACGATCTCAGCCCCAAGCTTGTGGGCTGATCAATCTAGAGCAGCACGGCGTCTGGCTTTTTTATTTTCTTTTTTAAGCATTTTTAGCACTTTGCCGGCATAAAACCTGAGCGAGAAGCTATGAATTTAGGAGCATCACCATGTTAGACCAAGACCTTCAAGACCAACTCGCCGCCTACCTGAAGCGCGTGAAAGAGCCGTTTGAAATCGTCGCGGCATTGGGTGACGATGCTTCATCCAACGAGATGCGCTCTCTGCTGGAAACCGTGGTCAAACTCTCCGACAAAATCACACTGCGAACCGACGGAACGGATTCGCGCAAACCATCCTTTGCCTTGCAGCGCAAAACTGGTGCGCCAATGAAGCTGCGCTTCGCAGCCATCCCGCTTGGCCACGAATTCACATCGCTCGTGCTCGCGCTGCTGTGGACGGGCGGGCATCCGCCCAAGGTGGAAGCGGACACGATCTCTGCGATCCAAGCGCTGCAATTCGATGCACCGCAAAAATTCGATGTGTTCATGAGCCTCTCATGCCACAACTGCCCTGACGTGGTGCAAGCTTTATCACTCATGGCGATCAACAATCCAGCATTCGACGTGACGATTGTGGATGGC
>JANMFP010000584.1:0-2191 GCA_031378135.1 Variovorax sp.
CCCGCCTATGCAGGCTTGCCACTGATCGCAGTCTTACTGGTCGCCTGCTACTTAGTAGATCGAAACAAGTACCCAGCTGCAGGACTGGCAGCATGGCTACCGATGCGCCTCCAGCTCACCGCCATAGCAGTGCTCAGCTGCCTCATTGGCGCGGGAGCGATTTAATCTGCGCTGAGCGGCTGTACGGCTGACTCAATTGAGCAGCAAGCTCGAAGCACGTACATGGACACCCCCTTAATGCCAAGTGGGCAATTCATGCTGGCATAGATAGGCGAGAGATTGCACCCGTACATTCGGATTTGTCGCAGCACGTATGCCGCAGATCCTTGATGGGATTCGCTGGTGGACTCCTCAATCGGAGTAGCGCACTCACATTTGTGGTGCATCGCGCTTCACGGGTTTTGCCCACCCCGGTCTGACCTATTTTTGCCATCACTGCATGCTCACCTGAGCAATCGGCGGTTTGTTCTCCCTGATCTGTTGTTGGTTGTACTGCGTGTGAGTTCTATACCACCGTGCAAGCAAATCGGGGATCGACATAGCCTGCCTCATAGTTGCGATCCCCCTTGAGAATCGCCCACACGATGCGGGCATTCTTGGCGGCGAGCGCCACCGTGGCGATATTGGCATGCCTTCTTTGCAGCAACCCCGCCAGCCAAGCCTGATGCTGCGGCAGCGCTGGCAAGCCAATGCCCCCACCTTGGTCAACATCTTCTGGCCTGTGCAAGCTCAGCTCATGGCAAGTGACTAATTGGCTCGCTTGCAGCGTCTTAACAGCTTGGCGCTTCTTCTCAGACGACCAGATCACCGAGCGAGCACCGTGCACCAGCAAGCTGCGCAGGTAGCTGTCTCCTCGTTTGCTGATACCTTGCATTTGGGTTTTGCCGCCACTGGAGTGCTGGGCAGGCACGAGGCCTAACCAAGCGGCCAGTTGCCTGCCGTTCTTGAAGGAGCTGGCCTGCCCGATGCTGGCAACCAAGGCGCTGGCAGTGATGGGGCCGATGCCGGGAATGGTTTGCAGTTTGCGTGCCAAGGGGGATTTGCTGGCCGCTTTGATTTGCACTTCTAGCGCGAGTACCTGTTGATGCAATTGCTTGAAGTGCTCCAGCAAGGTTTGAATGAGCAGGCGAAATCTGCCCGGCAGTTCGTTGGTGGCATCTTCGATGAGTTCTGGCACTTGGGCCGTAATCTGGCTGATACCTTTAGGCAAGATCAAGCCGTATTCGGCCAGCAGCCCACGAATTTGGTTGTCTTGTGCGGTACGTGCTTTGATGAAGCTTTGACGCGCGCGGTGGAGTGCTAGGTCGGCTTGTTGCTCGATGTTTTTGACAGGTACGAAGCGCATTCTGGGGCGGGTGGCGGCTTCGCAGATGGCGCTGGCATCGGCTGCATCGTGTTTGCTGCCTTGGACGTAGGGCTTGACGTGCTGGGGGGCAATCAGACGCACATCGTGACCCATGGCTTTGAATTTGCGTGCCCAGTGGTTGGCGCTGCCGCAGGCCTCCATGGCAATGATGCAGGGCTTTTGTTGTTGGAAGAAAGCGCTAAGCTGATCGCGCCGGATTTGTTTGTTGAACAGTTTCCTGCCCTGCGCATCTGCGCCATGGACTTGGAAGACGTTCTTGGCTAAATCTAGACCAATAGTGGCCGCTGGGATATGCTTCATGACGGACGCTCCTGCTTTCCTTGAGTGGTTGATGGAACTTTCACTTATGACAGCAAACTTGCTGTTTGTGAAGGTGGGGGTGTCCATCCCATTGGAGCGTGCAAAGGTAAGGCGTACTCGCCTTAGCAAAAACGTGTTTGAGCGAAGCGAGTTGTTTTTGCGGCCTTTGGAAGCGAGTACTGCAGATGCTCGCCCGAAGGGCTTGCAGCGACGTGTCAGCCGGGCAGCCGCTCTGCGCAGATTAAATATAAGTTCGCTACGAATTCAATAGCACTTTGCGCAGTAAATACGCCGGCCCCAAGCCAAATCGGCATAAAATCAAGCCTGTCGAGTATGCGAAGCGCGATGCCGGTTCACGGCATCGGGGCGAAGGGCAGCGTGCTTCGTCGTTCGCGCGTTCATACGTTTGCGCCACATCTTGAAAGAGCTGGCTTTCATCTCAGTGCGCATCAAGCGGATCACCGCTGATTCATTGATGCCGAATTGCATTTCAATCGCCTCGAAGGGCGTACGGTCTTCCCAAGC
>JANMFP010000589.1:0-2681 GCA_031378135.1 Variovorax sp.
CATTACCCGCAGCCTTCATTGCTACTTTAATCACTGCGATTTTTCTTAGCGGATGTGGAGGAGGTGACAGTGGATCGCCAGCAGCGTCTCCTAGCAACGATGCATCGGACAAGTACGTTGGCACGTGGAAGCGATGCAATATTTATAACGTTGCGCAAGGCAGCTTTTTGGCTTTTAGCCAAACTCTTATCATCGCCAAAATCAGCGCAACTTCCTACAGTTCGTTGGGTAGTAACTCTGATCACACCGATACAAATTGCACCGGCGCTGGCACACCCATCGTTGGCGAGGCTGCCACGACGGTGTTCACCATCGTAGGCAGCAAAAGCGTGACGCCCTACACAGTTGATACCTTGACTTACCCAACCGGGGGCAGCATGCCTGCGAAAGACATTGCCTACGTCAATCCGGCCGGTCCGACCCTTCAAATAGGTAAATCCAACAGCACACGCGATGCAGATGGATTCCCCACCGAGCTTGAAGTCGTGCGTTTCGCAAAGCTTTGATGCGTCGCTGAAAAACCTCCCCGCCTTCAAACACGACATGCAGCTATCATTGCGCGCATGTCTGATTTTTTTGCCTGCGTAGGCCATGCCTCGGTCGATCATCATTTTGAGATCGAGGCATTTGCTACGAAGCCCACCAAAACACCTGCCAAGAGCTACCGCCAAATCGTGGGCGGCATGGCTGCGAATGCGGCCATCGGCATGGCTCGGCTGGGTTTGCCAGTGCGCTTGATGGGGCGCGTGGGCGATGATGATGCAGGCCGCTTCATACAATCCGCCGTGCGTGAGCTGGGCATCACAGAGCATTTAGAAGCTGTGCAAGGCGGCTACACCTCCGTCTCGTCGGTCATTGTTGATGCACAAGGCGAGCGCCAAATTTTTAACCACCGTGGAGATGCCATTGCCAAGGCGCATCCGCTGTCTACCCGCATGCTTCAAGGTGCGCGAGCCGTACTCACCGATCCTCGATGGGGCGATGGCGCGGCGGCAGCGTTAATTTGGGCAAGAGAAAACGGCGTGCTCGGCATGCTGGATGCCGATGTGGCGCCACAAAATGTGTTGCAGCGGCTTGTGCCTCTGGCCAAGTGGGCCGTGTTTTCCCAACCGGGCTTGGCCTGCTTTGCGCCAGATGCGCGCAGCTCAGGCGCGGGTTTGATTGCAGCGCTGGACGCTGGCATGTATTTGGATGCGGCTCTATCTCGCGGCTCGACAAGCGCCATGGTCACGCTCGGAGAGCAAGGCGTGGCTTGGATGCACAGCGGGGAGCGCATTTTGCACCGCTTGGATGCTTTCCCTGTCCAAGCAGTGGACACAACGGGCGCTGGCGATGTGTTTCATGCGGCTTTGTGTTTTGCACTCGCTGAGCTTTCGCCAAATGCCACTGCAGCGCACGAGCGCCAAGCGATTCGCTTTGCATGCGCAGCTGCTGCGCTCAAATGCATGCAGCGCCATGGCGCTTTGGGCGCGCCCACGCGCGCTGAGGTTTTGCAGTTTTTAGACGCACAAGCCACTGCTGCACCAGTTTTATAAAGCGAATGCTGCATTTTCAATAGCATTGCGAGCAATGTTTATGCCGTCTCACCATCGATTTAATCTGCAAATAAAGTAAGCCTAGGCATTCTTCAGGCCATTGCGTTTCCTTGGATAATGAATATCATGAAAAAACGCTCATTTCTCTCCTCCGCAGCAGCTATTGCCGCCACGCTCCCCATCTACAGCTTCGCGCAAGCCTACCCCAATAAACCCATTCGCATGATCGTGCCCTTCCCAGCAGGCGGCGCGACTGACATTCTTGCGCGGGCGCTGTCGCAAAAGCTAGGCGAAAAGCTCGGGCAAAACGTGGTGATCGAAAACCGCCCTGGCGCTGGCGGCACGATTGGCTCGTCTGCCGTGGCGCAAAGCGCAGCCGATGGCTACACGATCTTGTTGGCCACCTCCAGCACGCACAGCATCGGCCCCGTGATCAACCCCAAAATCCCGTACGACGCTGCTACAGACTTCACGCCGATTGGCCAAGTGGCGCTCTCCCCCAATATTGCGCTCGTGCCGCTCAGCTCACCAGCGAAGACCATGCGCGAATTCGTCGATTACGCCAAGCGCAATCCGGGCAAACTCAACTACGCATCGAGTGGCAATGGCACGATTGTTCACCTGACCACTGAGCTTTTTAAAGCGCAGTCGGGCAGTTTCATCGTGCATATTCCCTACCGCGGCACGGCGCTGGCCATTCCTGATTTGATCAGTGGCAAAGTGGATGTGTTGTTTGACTCACTCGTCACGGGTTTGCCGCATGTGAAAGATGGCAAGCTGCGCGCCTTGGGCATCACCAGCTTACAGCGCTCAGCACTCGCGCCCGATCTCGCGCCTGTGGCCGATCTCTTGCCCGGCTTTGAATCGACCACGTGGTTTGGTGTGTTTGGCCCCAAAGCTTTGCCCGCAGACATCACGCAAAAAATCAACGCCGCTTTGAATGCGGCATTGGCTGAATCAGAAGTGAAAGAGCGGTTTGCGCGCTTGGGCGCAGAGCCGGTGGCCAGCACGCCCGCAGGATTTGGCCAAGTCGCGGCCAACGAGCGCGCCAAATGGAAACGCATCATCACGGAGCGCAAGCTCACCGTTGAGTAAGTTCAGGGCATGTGGATTGATACGCACAGCCACCTGGATGCGCCAGAATTT
>JANMFP010000024.1:0-5967 GCA_031378135.1 Variovorax sp.
TGCCTATTTCTTCCGCGATAACTTGAAGCAAGTGGTGGAAGAGTACCGTGGCAATGGCACATCTGGCCCTTATTACGTGACTTCGCGCTCGGGCGTTCAAGGCACAGAAAAAGTTGAAATCATCACGCGTGATCGCAATCAACTTGGTTTGGTGGTTGACGTGCTGGCCTTGGTGCGCTTGGATGATTATGCATTTGAGCCGTTCAGTGGCGCGATTTTGCTCAAATCGCCAGTTGCTTCGCTCGATGCGAATGGTAATCCGCGCTTTTTGCGTATCACTTATGAAGTGGAACAAGGCGGCCCAAGCTTCAATGCCTATGGCTTGGATGGCCAGGTCAAGCTCGGTAAGAATGTGGAGATTGGCGGTAGCTTAAGCCGTGACGAAAATCCAGTTTCTCCTTACACCTTGATGAGTGTCAACACTGCCATACAGTTTGGCGAAAACACACGCTTGGTGGTTGAAGCTGCGCGTTCTAAATCCACACGTTATTTGCTCGGCCCAAATTCAACATCCACACCATCGGGTGGCGCAGGCGAGTTGCGCAACGATCGCACAGGCGATGCGGTGCGCATTGAGCTACAGCACAAAAAAGACGCGCTAGATGTGTCTGCTTGGTTGATGGCTTCCGATCCTGATTTCTACAACCCGAGCGCATCTGTAAGCGAAGGAAAGAGCGAAGCTGGCGTAAAAGCAGGCTATCAGCTGAGCGAAAACACGCAAGTTTATGGCGAGCTAACGCGAACACAGCAAAGAACGCCGATAGACGATCCTGCGCGAGACGCTGCGGCGATTGGCTTGAAATGGCGGCCTACCAAAAGCTTGGGTCTCGATCTTTCCCTGCGGCACACGCAAGAGGACGCAGGCTTCACGGGCAGTTCAACGCTGAGCAGCAATCCTCTGGGCGGCGGTGGCTTTTTTGGGCAGGGCAACGACAGCACGAATCCCTTCACCGGCATTGGCAATGTTGCGCCAGCAGCGGGCCCTGCTAACGCAGTCGATCGCAGCGTCACCAGTGTGCGCCTCGGCGCGAATTGGACAGCAACTGAACGCTGGACTTTAGGCGGCGAGATTGAGCTGGGCACAGACAGCCAACGCCGCTACATGCTGGGAGCGCAATATCAGCTCTCCGAGCGTTCGAAAGTTTATGGCCGCTATGAAAATCAGCGCGGCCTCACATCCTCAAGCGCCTTGAACCCTGCCGACAAGAGCAACGCATTTAACTTTGGTGTGGAATCCAACTACATGCAAGGCGGCACGTTGTTCAGCGAATATCGTCTGCGTGATGCGCTCTCGGGCGGCACAGCAGCGAACCGCGATATGCAATTGGCCACCGGCGTTCGCAACACATGGAATGTGGCCGAAGGTTTGGCCTACACGACCAATGCTGAATTCCTCAAGGTCTTCCAAGGCAGTGTGCGCAATGCTTTTGCAGTGGGCGGCGGTGTGGATTACCGCATGAACGAGCTCACGCAGTTCTCAGGCCGTATAGAGTGGCGCCGTTTGAATGACGACCTCACGGTTGCTGGCAATCAAACCGAAAACCAATACTTGAGCACCTTGAGCCTGGCACGCAAGATGGATCGCGATTGGACTTTCCTTGCGCGCAACTATTTGCTCGTTAACAGCTTCGATAACGGCAACCGCATCCAGGATCGCTTGCAATTTGGCGCAGCTTGGCGGCCCGTGGATCACAACCGCTTTAACGCGCTGGGCCGCTACGAGTACAAAACTCAACGCGATACCCGACCTTTGAGCACCACAGTCACGCCGGAAGACACCTACCGCGCTCATATTATTTCGGTGCATGGCGCGTATCACCCCAGCCGCCCATGGTGGCTAGGTGGCCGCGTAGCGTACAAAAACTCCAGCGGCTTTTTTACGAATCCTGATGGTAGTGTCGTGAAAGACAACTTCAGCGCCATCCTCGTGGGCGGCCGTGTGACGTACGACGTCACTGAAAACTGGGATGTCAGTTTCATGGCCAGTGTCTTCCAAGGCCTCAAAGGCGATAAAGCCCGCCAGTTTGCATCTGGCGTTGAGGTGGGCTACCTGCTCCGCCAAGATTTATGGCTGTCTGCTGGCTACAACTGGACGGGCTTTTCTGATCGCGATCTCACCTCTGGTGAATATACCAACCGCGGTGCTTTTCTTCGCTTGCGCTACAAGTTTGATGAGAACTTGTTTCGTGGCGATAACAAGAGCGTCAACCGCGCTTTAGATCGTTGATAGCTGGCCAATGCTTGCATCAGCCCTACCCCATACTATTGAAAAAATATTTCAGCGAGGTTCTCACATGAAGCACCAAAACATCCGTACAGCAACAGCCGCCGCCACGCTTTTGTCCGCATTGCTGCTTGCAGGCTGCGCCACCAACGCTGGTCAGCAAAGCAACAGCTCCACCACGCCAGCGGTCAAGCAATCGATTACCGACAAAGCGATTGATTCTGATTACGCAAATTACGAAGCTCAGCAAGGCCGCATCAAATTGCTCAACGATACTGGCCGCCATCGCGTGGCCAGCTACAGCTTGGCCAAAGCGCAATGCTGGCTCGATGTGAGCTTGCATGAATACACCCGCAACGATCGCAGTAACTTCCCTCGTTTGGCTTTTGAAGAATCCTTCAAAATCACTGATTATTTGGACAAAGGAGGCGCTGTAGCAGGCGCTGCTAACCCAGCGAACGCCACGCCCTTGGTCAACGATGCTGCCAAGCTGCGCCAAGACTTGTGGGATGCAGCAGCCAAGCTCAAAGGCCATCCGGGCTGGCGCTGTGCGGAACAAAAAACGGCTTGCGCCGAAGTTGAGCTTGTACATGCTGGCAATGAATTTAATCAGCAACAATGGCACCACGCCAAGCCATATGTACAAATCGCTGAAGATTTGATCGGCGATGCTCAGCGCGCAGCAGAAGCTTGCATACCGCCGCCAGTTGCTGCTGTTGTGCCGCGTGTTGCACCGCCTGCGCCGGTGGTGGCGACTGCCGTCCCGGTCAGTGCAGCGGCCAATGTGCTGTTTAACTTCGACAAGCGCGATTTAGCCAATGTACGCGCCTACACCAAGGACCAACTTGACACCTTGATCGGGCAAGTCAAAAGCGGCAGCATCACCGTGAGCACAATCCGCCTGATTGGTCATGCAGATCGCTTGAACAGCACGGGCGATGCCAACTACAACACCAAGCTCAGCCAAGACCGGGTTGAGACCATCCGCGTTTACATGGTCAGCCAAGGTGTGCCAGCCAACTTGATTTCTACCGAATTCAAAGCCGACACGCAGCAAATCGAGGCCTGTACGAAAGCCAAATTCCGCTCCAATGCGGAGTTGCAAGAATGCTTGTTGCCCAACCGCCGCGTGGAAGTGGTTCTCAGCGGTGTGAGGAAATAGGCCGACGGCTGATTGATCCGCAAAATGCAAAAAAGCCCAGATGTAGCCATACATCTGGGTTTTCTCTATTGACTATGAAATTCATAGCACTCCGCACACACAACATGCCGGCTATATGACAATTCATCATAAAAATGATTGAAATAGCATGAGGCGTGATAAATGTCGCATTCCTTCCCAGTGCGGGATACCGAGCTATTGAGTCCAAGGCAGGGCTTGCGCGATAATGCTTTCAATAGTCACGCTTTGAAGCACTTCAGGAGTATTTATGTTGTCTCTTCACAAAACAGCCATTTCAGTTGCACTTTCAGCAGTTCTAGCCAGTGCTTTGATCGCGCCGGCTGGCGCGCAAACACTGGGTGGCGCTGAAACGCAAGCCAGCAACCAGAGCATTTCCGAAAAATGCGACGCGCCTAAGGGCACGATTGCGGTGAGTGAGCCCCAAAGCGAGGTGGTAGCGGCTTTGCTCAGAAGTGGTTTGCAGTCGCCCAGCGGCCTGATCCGCATGATCATTGCCAACTCCAACTGCTTCCAAGTGGTTGAGCGCGGCCAAGGCTTTCAAAACATGATGCAAGAGCGTGCGCTGGCCTCGGGTGGCCAGATGCAAGCCGGGCAAAACGTGGGCCAAGGCCAAATGGTGGCGGCTGATTTTGTGATCACGCCCAGCGTGGTGATTGCTGCGCATACCTCAGGTGGCGTGGGCGGCGGACTGGCTGGCTTTAGTCGAGGCTTGGGCATGTTGGGCGCAATAGCGGGCAACTTGAAATTCAAAGAGGCCTCCACTTCGATGGTGATGGCTGATGTGCGCAGCGGCTTGCAAGTGGCTGCTTCTGAGGGAAGCGCACAAAAAACAGACTTTAACTTAGGTGGCTTTTTACTGGGCGCCGGCGGCGCGGGTGCGCTGGGCGGATACACCAACACAGCAGAAGGCAAATTGATTGCCGCCAGCTTCTTAGACAACTGGAACAACATCGTTAAAAATATTCGCAACAACCCCAGCTTGATTCAAGCCAAAGCGGGCGCGGCTTCGCAGGCCAATGCATCGAACAGCGTGCGCGCCGATGCGGGCGCGGTGTGGGTCGCAAAAATTGCAGGCGTCAAAGCATTGGCTGAGCCGCGTGATGGCTCGCGTGAGGTGGCATCGCTGGGCCGCTCCGATGAGGTCGTGGCCGAGGGCGACGAGAAAGATGGTTACATGAAAGTCGCCACCGCCAAAGGCTCAGGCTGGGTGAAGATCATCATGATGCGCAAGCAGTAAACGCGCTGCGCAAACAAGAGCCCCCTTGCAGACATGCTGGGGGCTTTTTTATTAACAACAGAAGCCTGTATTTTTCGCGTCTTTCGCGCAAATTTAGCGCTTTTCGCGTTCCAGCTGTTGATTGTTGGCTGCTGAGTTGGACAACTTCACCGCCGAGGAGTCACGCCGAACTCCGGCATCATGCGCTGCAATTCAGGCGGCAAGCTTTCACGCATCGTGTTGTTGATCTCTTGCATCATTTGGCGCTGCACACCGCCGAGCTGCTCATCAAAGCGCCCGCCACGAAACACACCACCCGGCACGCTGCGCATGAGGCCAAAGGGCGTGCTCGCGCCAAAGCTGCGGTCTGGCGAAAACGACGTTTGCCCCGCACCGACTTCCACACGCTCTGAGCCGCCCGATCCACGGCCTTCCACAATCGTGCGGCCTGTATACACCTGCGTGTAGTTGCCCGGCTGCAAGCTCGTGCCCATTGCGACCGATTGCTGGTCGATCTGCACCGTTTCAAAATCTGTGCCGCGCACGCCGATCGTCGCCGTGGCGGTTTGCACGCGCACATTGCCAGGCTGCGCTTTGCCGATCAAGCCCGTGACTTGCCGCAGCGCGCCGCGCACCAAGTCCATAACTGAGCTGCTCGCGCCGAGGTCACGCGCGATGAAGCGTTGCTGAGCAAAGACCAGCTCACTGTTGGCGCGCACGGCTATCACCGCGCCATCGGCCAGTTTGATCACGGCATCGCTGTTCGGCGTCGTGATCAACCGATCACCTTCATTGATCAAGCTGCCAACAGCGGCTGTGCGCTCACTGGCGCCGATCAATCGCACAAAGCCTTCTGTGCGTTGCACCGTTCCCGCGGCCGTTGACTGCGCCAAGGTTTTGCGCGGGAGCAGCAAAAAGGGTGCCGCCAAAACAAGCGAGGATCCAGCAAGCGATGCACTGGCCGGAGCGATACCAGACGTTTTGAGCAGCAAGCGGCGTGTTGGCACTGTTTTCTCCTGGTTTTTAAAGCACTTTAGCCATCTAGCCGGCGAAAAATATGCGCGGAATGCTATTAAGTTGATAGTGAATATCCTGCTGGACTTATCATCACCAGCTAAATATTTTTCCCGGATTCATGATGTTGAGCGGATCGAGCGCATGCTTGATGGTGCGCATGAAGGCAATCGCGCCATCGCCGGTTTCGGCTTGGAGGAAGCTTTGCTTGTGAAGTCCAATGCCGTGTTCGCCGGAGCAGGTACCGCCTAGTCTGAGGGTGCGGTGGACGAGGCTGTGGTTGAGTTGTTCGGCCTTGGCAAACTCTTGCGCGTTATCCGGGTCAATCAA
>JANMFP010000050.1:0-1622 GCA_031378135.1 Variovorax sp.
CCCACCATATAAAACGAGGCATGCGCAAAATTAAGCACGCCCATCATGCTGAAAATCAACGTAAGGCCTGAGCTCAGCAAAAACAACAACAGCCCGTAGCTGAGGCCATTGAGCATGGAGATGATGATGAATTCCATAGGTGGTTTTATTAACGAAAGGTCATGACAGCATAGACACGCTCACAAGTAAAAATGACTTCGCAGCTGCGAACCGCGAAGTCATTTCATCATTCTAGGAAATCAAGGACGCTTCATCTGGCAGCTGGTTGGCGTGCTCGCGATGAACGCTGGATATTCCTTGACAGGCGCGAGCGTCATGTTGGTCGCCTCTGCTGTCATAGGGAATTTACCGCCGGCTTTTTGCCAGACCGTCATTTGCAAAGGCTGCTGGAGCTGGTGATCAGCTCTGCGAATTTCTACATCGCCGTTCCAATTTTTGAACTTAAGGCCTGACATAGCGGCTGCCACTTTGACAGGATCGGTCGACTTGGCTTGCGCCATCGCGGTCGACACAGCCATCATCGCGGTTGGAATCTGGCCGGTGTACATGTCGTCTTTGAACTTGTCTTTAAACTCTTTGGTCCACTGGCCCATTTGGCCAGGCATGTTGTAGTGCATCGTAGCGATCTGCTTGACGCGGCCTTCCATGGTGGAGCCTAGTGCAGTTGGTGTGCCAGTCACACCGGTGTAGTAGGTGTAGAACTTACCGGTGTAGCCGCCTTCGTTAGCCGCTTTCACGAGCAAGGCCAAATCAGAGCCCCAGTTGCCGGTGATCACGGTGTCTGCGCCGGAGGCTTTGATTTTCGCAACATAGGGTGCAAAATCGCGGACTTGCGCGAGTGGATGCAAATCTTCGCCAACGAACTTCACATCAGGGCGCTTGCGAGCCATGATTTCTTTGGCAAATTTTGCCACTTGCTGGCCGTGTGAATAATTTTGATTGAGCAAGAAGACGTTTTTGATGTCTTTCTGATCTTTCATGTATTCGACCATGGCTTCCATCTTCATGGAAGTGTCTGCGTCAAAACGGAAGTGCCAGTAGTTGCACTTGCTGTTGGTGAAATCTGGATCTACAGCAGCGTAGTTTAAATACACAACTTCTTTACCAGGATTGCGTTCATTGTGGCGAGCCACAGCTTCGATCAACGCGCCTGCAACAGAAGAGCCGTTGCCTTGTGCAATGTAGCGCACGCCTTGGTCAATCGCAGCCTTGAGCGCGTTCAAGCTCTCTGCTGGGCTGAGTTTGTTATCGAACCCAACGATTTCAAATTTCACGCCAGCAGGGTTGTTCGCGCTCATCTTTTCGGCGAAGAACTGGAACGATTTGAGCTGATTCAAACCGACTGGGCCCATCAAGCCGCTTTGCGGATCGATCAAAGCGATCTTGACGGTCTCGCCTTTTTGCGCCATCACGCTGGTGGCGCAGACCAATGCTGCTGTGGCTGCTACAAATTTCAAAGAAAATTTCATTGGGGTCTCCATAAAAAACAATGATGCAAGATTAACGGACGAGCCTGCAATCCGCGCTAGGGGAATGCCCGAATGCAAACCCGCAAGCTACGCGTGGGTATCGCTTATGCGACTCTGCTCATGAATGACTCAAGCGCTTGGTAATTTGTAATC
>JANMFP010000054.1:0-2446 GCA_031378135.1 Variovorax sp.
TTTGCGCTTAGGGCAGGGCGGTGAAGGTAGCTGTTTCTTGCACAACAGCAAATATGATTTCAACGATGAAGTGCTCCCACTGGGCAGCGCTTTGTTTGCAAGTTTGGTGGAGCAGGCCATGCCTTGCTCAGTTTAGTTTCATTCAACAGGAGAATTGATATGTTTTCAATGAAAAAGACGATGATCGCCGGCATGTTTATTGCCTCGTTAGCTATGATTTCCATAGCGAATGCGAAGACGATCCGCATTGGGAATCAAGGTGACGCGCTCTCGATGGATCCACATTCGCTCAATGAATCGCTGCAGCTCAGCGTCACAGGCAATGTGTATGAAGGCCTCACAGGCCGCAATAAAGATCTCAGCCTCGCGCCATTGCTCGCCACTTCTTGGGCGCAAACCTCGCCGACCGTGTGGCGCTTTAATCTGCGCAAAGGCGTGGTGTTTCATGATGGCACACCTTTTACTGCGGATGACGTGATCTTCTCCTTTCAGCGCTCCGGTGGTGATGGCTCCGATATGAAGAGCTACACGAATGATGTGAGCGAGATCCGCAAGCTTGATAGCCACACGGTGGAATTTGTTACCAAAGCACCGTTCCCGATCCTGCCCGAAGTGATTTCGCTTGTGTATGTGATGAGCAAAAAATGGAGCGAAGACAACCAAGCCACCAAGCCCGTGGATCGCCGCAAAGGCATTGAAAATGCAGCTTCCTTCCGCGCCAATGGCACCGGCCCTTTCCGCGTGCGTGAGCGTCAGCCCGGCATCAAAACCAGCTTTTCTCGCAACGGCAATTACTGGGGCAAGATTGACGGCAATGTGACAGAAGTGATCTACACCCCGATCACCAACGATGCCACCCGCGTGGCTGCACTCGTCTCTGGCGAGATCGATGTGATGGAGCCGGTGCCTGTGCAAGACGTCGCGCGTGTGAACGCGAGCGCCAATGCGCGCGCGATGCAAGGCCCAGAGCTGCGCACGATTTTCTTGGGCATGGATCAAAAGCGCGATGAACTGCTGTATTCCAGCGTGAAGGGCAAAAACCCGTTCAAAGACAAGCGCGTGCGCCAAGCCTTTTATCAGGCGATTGACATTGAAGGCATCAAGCGCACGGTGATGCGCGGCGCAGCCAACCCCACCGCGCTGATGATTGGCCCTGGCATCAATGGTTTTGATGCCAACATGAACAAGCGCTTGCCTTACGACACGGAAGCCGCGAAGAAACTCATGCTTGAGGCCGGCTACGGAGCAGGCTTTGAAGTGGCGATGAACTGCCCGAACGATCGTTATGTGAACGATGGCGAAATCTGCCAAGCTGTGGCTGCCAATCTTTCGCGCATCGGTGTGAAGATCAATTTGCAGGCTGAAGGCAAGGGTACCTATTTTCCGAAAATCTTGCGTCGTGATACAAGCTTCTATTTACTCGGCTGGACACCTGGTACCTATGACGCACACAACGCTTTGAACGCTCTCATGCGCTGCGTGGACGACAAAGGTTCAGGCCAATTTAACCTTGGCGCGTATTGCAATCCGAAGGTCGATGAGTTGACTTTGAAGATCCAATCCGAGACCGATAAAGCCAAACGCCAAGCCATGATTGCAGAAG
Source organism: Variovorax sp. (assembly GCA_031378135.1). GTDB lineage: Bacteria > Pseudomonadota > Gammaproteobacteria > Burkholderiales > Burkholderiaceae_C > JANMDU01. Next base: position 1,604 of record JANMFP010000054.1, read on the forward strand.
CGAACAAGCTGCATGCGGACGATATCGGCCATTTGCCATTGCATCAGCAAGCACTGGCTTGGGGCGTGAGCAAGAAGGTTGATCTGGTGCAACTGGCCGACAACTTCATGCCGTTTAAGTGGATGAGCATCAAGTAAACCGAGCGTAACGATAAGAGCGAGATCAGGATCAATATGGGTGTGCTTTCTAAGTGGCTCGACAGCGATGTGGGCTACAGCTTCAAAACCTCGCCGATGGCCATCGTGGCTGCGGCGGTGGCTTTCATTTGCATTTTTTGCGCCGTGTTTGCGGGGATTGTCGCGCCACACAACCCCTTTGACCTGACCACGCTTGAATTGTCGGATGCGAGATTGCCGCCTGCATGGATTGAAGGCGGCAAAGCCATCTTCTTTCTCGGCACCGACGATCAAGGCCGCGATATTCTCTCAGCCTTGATGTATGGCGCGCGCATTTCTCTCGCTGTAGGCATCATTTCAGTGATTCTCTCGGTGGTGATTGGCGTATCGCTTGGATTGCTCGCAGGCTTCCTAGGCGGCTGGATTGATACGCTGCTGATGCGCATTTGCGATGTGATGCTCTCCTTCCCGCCAATTCTTGTGGCTTTGCTGATCGCTGGCGTGGGCCGCGCGATGTTTCCAGATGCGCACACCAGTGTGGCATTCGGCGTATTGATCATCTCGATCACGCTCACCGGTTGGGTGCAATACGCCCGAACTGTACGCGGCACGACGCTTGTCGAGCGGAACAAAGAATACGTGCAGGCCGCGCGTGTTACAGGCGTGGCCAGCCATCGCATCATGCTGCGCCATGTGCTCCCCAACGTGCTTGGCCCTGTGATGGTGC
>JANMFP010000078.1:0-3734 GCA_031378135.1 Variovorax sp.
AGCGTGCTTTCCATCGCATCAATGGCCACATCCTCATTCCAACCAGAAGCCTTCATCGATGCCAGCACCTGATCGGCCGCAAAGCCGGCCTGTGCCTGAGAAATAATCCATTCGCGCAGCTGCGGCGTGATCACTTGGCTCATGCTTTTCTCCTAAACACCAGCCGATCTGCCGTGCTAACACTTGGCGCGAAAGCGTAGCCATCAGCGCAAAAAGCTTCGAGTTTTTTCACATCTTTGATGCGCTTTTGAATTGCATATCTCGCCATCAAGCCACGCGCACGTTTGGCAAAAAAGCTGATCACTTTGTATTGGCCGTTTTTATCGTCTTCAAACACACATTCCACCACACGCGCTTTGAGCACTTTGCGATCTACGGCTTTGAAATATTCGTTGCTGGCGAGATTGACGACAACAGGCGTTTTTTCATTCGCAAGTTGTTCGTTCAAATAATGGGCAATCGATTCGCCCCAAAATTTATAGAGATTGCTGCCTTGCGCGTTGGCAAGCTTCGTACCCATCTCTAGGCGATAAGGCTGCATCCAATCGAGCGGCCTCAGCACGCCATACAAACCGCTGAGCGAGGCCACATGCTGCTGCGCCCATTGCAGATCAGCGGCTTTCAGTGTTTTGGCGTTCAAGCCGTCATACACATCGCCGTTGAAAGCCAAAATCGCTTGCTTGGCGTTGCTCGCGGTGAATTTGGGCTTCCATGCCTGGTAGCGAGCCACGTTCAAAGCCGAGAGCTCATCGCTCAAATCCATCAGATCAGCGATCTTTTGCGGGCTCATGTGGCGCAGTAGATCAACAAGTTGCTTGGATTGCGGGATGAACTGTGGCAGCGTGTGCGGCAGCTCTGCAGGGGCGGGGGTGTCGTAATCCAGCGATTTAGCTGGGGATAGCAAATAAAACATCAGTAAATTATGCGGTTAAAAGCTGCTGGAAGCGCTATTTTCCAACCTGCTATTGTTTTTGATATACTGCAACTATTGCGAATCAGGCGCCATCAAGCATCTGATCAGTTCGCCCTAAATTCCCGGCCTCAGCATGTGCTGTTTTCCGGTTTGCACACCTCCCCTATTTTCTCTGCTCCCTACAGGAGTCTCAAATGCACTTAAACGATCTCAAAGTCCAACACGTCTCAGCTCTCGTGAACGAAGCCGAAGCGCTTGGCATCGAAAACCCAGGCCGCCTGCGTAAGCAAGAATTGATGTTTGCCATCATCAAAGCCCGCGCGAAAAATGGCGAGATGGTTGAAGCCGATGGCGTGCTCGAAGTGTTGCCCGATGGCTTTGGCTTCCTGCGCAACCCCGAAGCAGATTACACCGCCAGCACCGACGATATTTATATTTCCCCCAGCCAAGTACGCCGCTTTAATCTGCACACTGGCGACATGATCGAAGGCGAAGTGCGCATTCCGAAAGAGGGTGAGCGTTACTTTGCACTCAATAAGCTCGATAAAGTTAACGGTGATTTGCCTGAGAAAAACAAACACAAAGTGATGTTTGAAAACTTGACGCCGCTGTTTCCCAAAGAGCAAATGAAGCTTGAGCGCGACATCAAAGGCGAAGAAAACATCACTGGCCGCGTTATTGATTTGATTGCGCCGTTCGGCCGCGGCCAGCGCGCGCTGCTTGTGGCCTCGCCCAAGAGCGGCAAAACGGTGATGATGCAGCACATCGCGCATGCGATCACGGCCAATTATCCCGATGTGCATTTGATGGTTTTGCTGGTTGACGAGCGCCCTGAAGAGGTCACGGAGATGCAGCGCAGCGTGCGTGGAGAAGTGATTGCTTCGACGTTTGATGAACCTGCAGCGCGTCACGTGCACGTGGCTGAGATGGTGATTGAGCGCGCCAAGCGTTTGGTTGAATTGAAAAAAGACGTGGTGATTTTGCTCGACTCGATCACACGCTTGGCTCGTGCTTACAACAACGTCGTTCAAAGCTCGGGCAAGGTGCTCTCGGGCGGAGTCGATGCAAATGCGCTGCAGCGCCCCAAGCGCTTCTTCGGCGCGGCGCGCAATATTGAAGAGGGCGGCTCGCTTACCATCATTGCCACGGCCTTGGTGGATACCGGCTCGAAGATGGATGAAGTGATTTTTGAAGAATTTAAAGGCACGGGTAACAGCGAGGTTCACCTCTCTCGCCGCTTGTACGAAAAGCGCGTATTCCCTGCGATTGATTTGTCTAAATCCGGTACGCGTCGCGAAGAGCTACTTCTCACGCCCGAAGTGCTGCAAAAGACGCGCATCTTGCGCTCTTTCTTGTTCAACATGGATGAGATCGAGAGCATGGAATTGATTCAGAAGAAGATGAAATCAACGAAGAATAACTCTGAGTTTTTTGAGGAAATGCGCCGGGGCGGGTGATCTTTTGCTTTTTCAGGGATTAGCTGGCCAACTGCGCTTGGGCTATCCACCTCCGCGAATGTCCTCCTTCGGGCTTTGCCCGAATTCCTCCAATATGGTAGCTGCGGTGGATAGCCCAACCACAGTTGGCTTGCAATCAGATAGGAAAGCAAAGAAGATCTACTCGCAAAGATTTTTTGAGCGGTTGATAAGTCGCGAGGCAAGATCTTATAAATCGCTAACAGGCCTCGGCTGTGATTGGGTTGTCTCACGCAGCGGCATAAAGGGGGAATTCGGGCAAAGCCCGAAGGAGGACAGCCGCGGAGTGAGGCAGACCAAGCACAGATGTGGCCGACCAATGCCAAAAAGCAACCCACAGAACACTACAAATACAATAGCACTCCGTGCAATATATACGCCGGCCACCTGCTCAAAAGCCTTACAATTTAAGACATGGACGCATTGATTAACCACCTCACCGATGTCTTCGCGAATGCGCAGCAGTGGCTGTTTGAAACAGTGGTGCAGCCGGTTATTTATGCCTTGGGTGTGGGCGGCTTGGTAGAAGATGGTTTCACCGCCACAGGTTGGTTTTTAGTGGGCATTTTGCAGCTTGTGGTACTGGTGGCGATCATTGCGCCATTGCAAAAGTGGAAACCGGTTGAGCCGGTCACAGATCGCGCCACGATTCGTACCGATATTCTTTACACCTTGATTCATCGTCTCGGTTTCTTCAGGCTAGCGCTTTTCTTCACGCTTGATCCGCTGATCGAAGCGGGTTTTGGTGCGTTGCGTGTGGCGGGCATGGAGACGTTTCATCTTGATCAATGGGTTTTTTCAGTGATCAGCTTTGAAAGTGCTTTGCTCGGATTTTTCATCTACCTCATAGTTTTCGATTTCGTCGATTATTGGATTCATCGCGGTCAGCATCAGATCAGCTGGTGGTGGCAACTGCACAGCCTGCACCATGCGCAGCGGCAGATGACGATGTGGAGCGACAACCGCAATCATCTGTTGGATGATCTGCTCCGTGATAGCGTCTTGGTCTGCGTTGGCCTGTTTGTGGGCATTGCGCCCGGCCAGTTTGTGGCACTCGTGGCTGTGACTCAGCTCTCGGAGAGTTTCCAGCATGCGAATTTAAAAATCTGGTTTGGCCAAATAGGTGAGCGCCTTTGGGTGAGCCCGCGTTTTCATCGGCTGCATCACGCCGTGGGCATTGGCCATGAATTTCCCGGAAAAGTTCTCGGTGGGGCTAACTTTGGCGTACTCCTGCCTTGGTGGGATATGCTGTTTCGCACGGGCAATTTTGAAAAGCGTTTTGATGCCACGGGTGTGCGCGATCAAATCGAACTTGGCCGCAATTACGGCCAAGGGTTTGTGCAGCA
>JANMFP010000536.1:0-5900 GCA_031378135.1 Variovorax sp.
TCCAAATGCCGTGTATGCGGCGCAAAAAAACTGGCTCTAAACCTTGGCGCTGCTGGGCAAAAATTCAATGAACGCTCCTGATACTTCCCATCAATCACTGAGCCAACGCCTCGCTGATTTTGCTGACCAGATTCCCGAGGCGGGTTTGAGCGTGGGTGAGCTGGTCAAGCAGCTTGGGCGCGAGGGCTTGCTGCTGCTGTGTGTGGTGCTGAGTTTGCCGTTTTTGCTGCCCGTGTCGATTCCGGGCGTGAGTACAGTGTTTGGACTCTTGATTTTGTTGATTGGAATGGCTGAGGCGCTGCGCATGCCCATTTGGCTGCCGGGCAAGGTGGCGCGCTATGCACTCACGCGGGAGAGGCTGCGAGATATTTTGAAGCTGGGTGCGCATTGGGTTCAGCGCCTTGAAAAATTGGCTCACCCGCGCATGGCATGGCTCTCCTCAGCGGCTACGCAGCGCGTCAATGGGGCAATGCTCGTTTTAGGCGCTGCATTGCTGATGATGCCGCTGGCGATCATTCCGTTTTCAAACACATTACCTGCGCTAGCCTGCATATTCCTCGCTGTGGGCATGCTGGGCAGAGACGGTGTGTGCATCTTGTTGGGCTGCTTGTTTAACCTGGTGTCTGCTTTGTATTTTGGTTTGATCTTCTGGCTAGGTGCGGCTGCCGTGCTGAAATATTTGGGGCCTTATTTGCCAAGCTGGGTGATGGGGTGGATGGGCTGAATTTACAACAATGCGGCGCAGAAGAATTGGGTTTGGTACGGATAGAACGGTCTGCGCACTTAAGCCAAGTCCTGATATGGTTGCAAATTCATCCAATAGGATGAGAGACAGCCGAGAACAATGTTCTTATGATCAAAATACGATCAACCTGTCGTTGTAAACAAAGTACTTGTAGATTTACAAGAAGTAATCTCGTTGAGAGCTTTGTTTATACTTGGTTACAAAATCTGCAGAGTAGTCGTTATTTTGATCAGCATAAACATTATCTAAAAGGAACTTGAAATGAAACGGCTTTTATCTTTTTTTCGCCTTGAATCGCAACGCCAGCTGACCTCGGTATGGCGATTGATGGCTTCGATCTGGATTCTTGGGCTATTGGCTTTGGCCTCAACGTCTGCCAGCGCTTGGTGTGCAATTAACACGATTGATGGGCTCAATGTGAATGTCCGCGTGCTCGCACCAGTTGCTGAGCCTCAAGCAGTTTCCTTGAGTGTTCAAGGCGTACGATGTGATGAGTCCGGCAAGCTTGACGATATTTCCTTGCTTGAAATTGTTGTGCGCTTGAATCCCGGTCAAGCAGACTGTCCACTGGGCAATCAAACTTGTGTGCGAATTTGCGCTAACGATCCTCGTGGGCTCGTGACCCTCAACCGCGCGCGCACCCGTATTCTTATCGCAGACAAAGACGATCCACGCGAACAATACAAGGCTCGTTCCGTGGTGGCGGACTATATGATTCTCCTAGACGATGGCAAGCGAGAATTTGTGCGTTATGCATGCCGAGCGCCTCGCTAGTCAATCATTTTTTTATGACAACCGTCTCCAATTCCTGTGCCGCTGATGGTTTTCATGCAAATTTCTGAATTTCTCGCAAGCAGCGCTGAGACAAAGCCTAGGCTGCCTCGTCCGCTGATTTATGCGCTTGTCGTTGCTGCTACTTGGGTTGCTGCAGAATGGGTGCAGGCCCAGACTACAAAGACCGACTCCGTCAAGCTGCCGAGCACTTCGGCTAGCCGTGTGGCATCAGGAATTTCTGCAAAATCTACGCCTTCAGCAACTTTGGCGAATGCATCTGCCTCAGTCGATCAAGTTCAAGTTGTTGGCCGTTTATCGGCAGTCACAGCTCCCCGGCCTAGCGTTCGTGTGTTGTCTCTGAACAAGATACCCGAGCAAGACAGCCGCCAAATGTTGGCAGATTTGGCAGAATATTTTTTGCGCGAACATGGCTTTGCGGTGCTGGCCAACTCGGAGTCTTCAATGGGCCTGACTTCTAGCGCAGACGCAATTTCAGAGATTGCCGATACTAACCCCAACATCATTTCGCCAGAGCCAACCAAAATCAGCCGAATCAGCTTAGTCAAAGTGGCTAAGGGCGAGCGTGAATTGATCTATTTGTCGCTGCACCAACCGCCTAGGCGCTTGCCCAGCCTGCATATTGAAGGATTAAGCCATCCAGCGGGTCAACCTACCCAACTAACTCCCAGCTTAGCGCTGACCAGCGGTAGTTTAGAGCAGCAAATTGGCCGTCTATTGGCTGATCGGCGCAAGGTGCTTGGAGCCTTGGCTTTGCGCGATCTGGCCTCCACCACGCTTGATTTAAGTTATGTCGATGCTGATGCAGCGATATTTGCACTGCGCGCCATGGGTATCAGCGCCATCACAGACTCTGAGGGCTTGCCCAAAGACAACTCCTACACTGGCCAGGAGGTGTTGGAGGCCGCACCTCACACTGGTCTAGACGCAGCCTCTCAGCGCATCAGCGCTGATCCAAAAGGGCAGCCTGCTTCGGGCGGCTTGGTGACTTCGGCTAACTCCCAAGGCAACGCCAGCGGTATTGGCAATTCGCTTGGCTATGGTGGCACTCGAATCAACAGCACAGGTGGCTTCGCTCAGGGCGGGTCTTCAAGCGGAGTCTTCTCTGGAGGCTTCTCAAGTGGCTATGGCGGCTTCGGTAATTTTGGGGGTTTCAGTGGCTCGGGTGGCTTCGGCTCTGAGGGGATTGGGCGGCTTCAAGCCCTGCAAAACTTGCCAGCTTCGATTGGCTTGCACCAATTGCCGCTGGTGATCAAACTGCCAGCGCCAGAGCAGCGTTACACAGGCTTGGTGGGAGCAGACAGCCCAAACACCTTGCCTTTTGGCGGCTATGGCTCGGGCGCGGGTGTGGGTCAAATCAGCACGAATTCAGCCGGCAGTTTGCAACGGGACTCGCTGGGTTTAACCATTGTGCCAAGCGCTGCCAATGCGCTGCCAGATACTGTATCGGGTGCCTCCACGCGGCTGCTTGTGCTCTACCATCCCGCGTATCCTAGCCAGCTCGATCGCGTGCGCAAGGCACTCTCGCAAGTGGTGGACAAAGCAGCACGCCAGGTCTATGTGGAGGGCTTGGTGCTCGAAATCAGTGAAGATGGTTTGCGCGAACTGGGCGTGCAGTGGGGTGTTGCAAGCGGCAGCAAGTCCATGACTCTAGGCGCAGCTCAGCAACCGGGGCCAGGTGATTTTCTGTTCACATTTGCGCGCGACACCACGAATTTGATCTCGCCGACTGAAATTAAGAATCGTATCAATGCAATTGTGAGCAAAAATCAAGCTGAGGTGTTATCACGCCCCTCCGTCATCACACTGGACAACCGGCAGGCCACCATTCGCGTAGGCACAGACATTCCAATTTCAACGTCCAGGGAAAGTGGTGGCGCAGCGGGCGCTGGGCGAGTAGCGTTTTCCTTTCAATACATACCCACAGGTATTTTGCTTAACGTCAGGCCTCGCATTACAGAAGATGGCTCAGAAATAAGTATGCAAGTTGATGCAACAGTATCAGCCACTGTGCCCAATCAAGATCTGCAGGTGATTGATCCAACCTCAAAAATCGTGTTGGCCTCTGCCCCGACTATTTCTACCCGCCGGGTGCAGACCTATGCACGCATACGCAACAGTTTTCCGCTGATCATTGGCGGCTTGGTGAGCCGAACCAGCACAGGACGAGACGATAAAGTGCCAGTTTTGGGGGAAGTCCCAGTTCTTGGAAAATTGTTTGGCCGCGAGGCTACTCGCGCAGAAAAGCGCGAAGTAGTCATCGTCTTGATTCCAACCATCGTCAACGAAGATCCGCGCGAGACCAAATCCCAATACCCTCAAGACGATGAGCGCTTCGATTTGCGCGGCACCCAATTGATGCGCGAGCAATATCGCCTGCGCGCAGAAGATTTGCAAGACAGTCAATACATTCGCACCAACCGCAGGCTGCTCAATTTGCGCGAAGCAGCGAACACGGTGATCAAGGCTCGGCCCGAACTCGCCAGAGTCGCGCCCTTTGCACAGTTTGCAGGAGAGCGCATACCCGGTGAAACAACCTTGGTTGCTGGCATGATGCATCGCAGTTTGCAGCGCATTACCAAGCCTGAAACTGGCTTGGCACAGCGCCTGTTTTTCTTTGAACGGCAAGCCGATGGCACCCAGCGCCCCACCACGGTAGAGGAAGCGCTGGCGCGGTTTGGCGACGGCTCAAGTGCGCAAAGCTTTTTTGATAAAAATCCCGGCAAAGCCTTGGCAATGACCTTTCGTTTCGCACGCCAGTCGCTAGATGCAACTGATGTATTTGCAGAGCCTATACCGCAAATTCAAGTGCTGGCCTGCGCCAACCGTATTGAATGGTCGCGCCTGTTGTGGCAACTCAATCAGCCACAAGGCGACATTGCGCAACACACCATCTTGATTCAAGGCCCAGAAGATTTGGAGCGTTTGCGTTTAGCTCTTGCCGTCAAAAACACCGTCTTTATCAACGGTGCTGAACGCGCTTTGCTGCTGAACAACTGGTTGCCGGGAAGGCTGCTGCAATTACAGGCCTCGTCCTTGCAATGGAATCGTTTGCTTGAAGCCTCTGTGGCGCGCTATTTCTACATTGGTGAACACGCTTACTCTTCATTTATTAATCTACACGAAACAGCACAGCGCGATCTGGCTACAGCACTTAAAAGGCCCGATATCGCCCCCTTGGTTCAACATATCGAGTTGCCATGATGAAGAAATTTGCGGCAGCAGTGTTAGCGATGGCTTCAACTACTCTGGCGCACGCTGTTTGTGTGATCAATGCCACGCGCGATGATCCTGCACCACACAGCCTTGTTCAAATAGCAGGCGAGCCAACGTGGATCCTCCTAGCTAAGCCGTATTCACGCGTTGGCAACACGTGCGATCAGCCTGCAGGCGCCGCACGCGATAACTCACCTGTGACCTTAACAGTCAGAGCAAACTTACAGCCCAGCCCGGAATGTCCTAGCGGTGGTTGCCCTGTTGTGTGTGGGCCGATCACTGTAGATGCATCAACATTCGTGATGCTCAACACCAACATGATGACTGCGCCCTCCAATTATTTGTTTTGGAAAAACCCCACCTCAGCGGCTGCTGGGCTCATGGCTTGCAATACCGTGGGCTCACCAGAAGCGATGCCCGGCGGCAATTCCCGCAGTAAACCGAAGCCCTGACTGTATGCAAACATCAGCTCAAAACTTTTGCTACGCCGGCAGGACGAAACATTGTCTTGCACCAATGTATGAAACAGGTCAGCTTCAACACGTTGAAAAATTTCCCAATCTCACCCTAGGAGTAAAGCCGTGCTCATTGCTATTCGACTGATTTTTCGTTCTGCGCTCCTCTTGGCGCTTGCCTTCGCTGCGAGTGCTCAGGCGATGTGTGTGCGTAACATGGCAGATCTTGCAAGCTTGAGTATCCAGCTTGATACTGGCAAAAGAGAACTGCCGATGAACCTGCAAGCACAAAGCAGTTTCTGCACTGCTGATCACAATATGCTCTCGCCAGACCAAGCCAAGCAGCCCCTGGTGCTTTACGTGAGCGTCAGCAAGCCAGCAGGTAGCCTAGGCTGCCAAGCGAAGAAAGGCGCTGCTTGTGTTGTCGCGTGTGTTAATTCAGCGGGCAATGCCTTACAGGTTCCCGCTGGTGCGCTGCTGTCGATGGATATCTACCAGAGGGATTCAGAAACTAGCAGGGTAGGGCAGCCGTTTTTAGAGATCAATCCCAACAACGGTCGCGATGCGACGACGCGGGTGCGTTGCTCTTGATTGCTGCTTGTGTGAGGCGCATGCCCAAGCAAGCCTGTATTGTGCTGCTTGCGCTAGCTTGCTGGTTAAGCGCGTCAGTCGCTTGGGCGCAAACTCAGGCG
>JANMFP010000159.1:0-1683 GCA_031378135.1 Variovorax sp.
AGCGGTGTAGATGCGCGTCGTTTTGCAAATTGCGTCCAAAACGAAGCGATTCTTGCCGCCGCGAATCGAGTTGGTTGATACCAGCCCCGCCGCGCCCAAACCTTGCGTTTCAATGGCGTTTCTGGCCTGCTCAAACCAGTAGCAGACCAAATCTGCGCCGCCGGGCACGCGGCCTTCGTAGGTTTTGCGCAGCGCCGTGACGTATTCATCGCCCAGCTCGCCACGCATTTTTTTATCGCCTAAAAACGGTGGATTGCCAATCACGACGCTGACTTTTGGCCACTGCGCTTCTGAGTAGGCGTACCGGGGTGCTTGCCCTTCGACAGGCTCAGGGCGAACGGAATGGGGCTCAGTGCGAGAGGAATCGGGCTCAGTGCGAGAGGAATCGGGCTCAGGGCGAGTGGATGTGGGCGACGTGGTGCGAACGGGTGTTTTTACGAGCAGCGCATCGCGGTGCTCGATGATTTCTAGCGGCTCCAGAATCGGGTTTTCTTTGAAGGGGTAGCCGCGCGCCATGCGCCATTGGAGCTCGCCGATCCACACCGTGACTCGCGCTAGCTCGGCGGCGTATTCTGAGAGCTCAATGCCGTGCATATTGGCCGGGCCGGTGACGAGATCGACAGGGCGATCTAGGCCGAGGGTTTCAGCTTCCGTGATGACTTTGAGCTCAATATCTTTGAGCGCTTTGAGGCCGAGGAAGAGAAAATTGCCGCTGCCGCAGGCGGGATCGAGGATTTTGAAGTCTGCCAGCGATTGCAGGAAGCGGGCATAGACCGTTTTCGCCTCTGCCCTTGATTTTTTGGTGTTTTCGGCATGTAGCCGGCGTATTTCCTGCGCAGAGCGCTCCCAATTTAATAGCAATGGGCGGCGGATCACGGGCTCGATGATGCGCTCTATCGTGGCGGGATCGGTGTAGTGGGCGCCGAGTTGGCTGCGCTTGGCGGGATCTAAGCCGCGCTCAAAGAGTGTGCCGAAGATGGAGACGTCTATGGCGCTCCAATTGAGGCGCGCGGCGTTGCGCAGCTCGGTGATGTCGGTGATCTCAAGCTTGGGAACGTGGGCGCGCTTGAACAAGCCGCCGTTGAACCAAGGGATCTCGTTCGCGCCGAAGATGCCGCCATCGCGCATTTTCTCCAGCAGGCCTTGTAGTGTTTCGGTGAGTTGCTGGCTCGTGAAGCGGCGGTTGTTCAAGATGTATTCAAACATGCGGTTGGGCAGCAAGCCCACGTCTTCCGCGAAGAAGCAAAAGAGGGTTTGTGTGAGGAAGTGGGCGATTTGCTCGGCGTATGCCTCTTTTTCGGGTGATGCTTGCGGGCCGCGCTTTCTTAATCCATCAGCGAGCGTGGCAAAGCTTTTGGCGGCCTTTTCCGTGATGTCGCGGCTGGTCTCTTTCGGGCGGAAGCTCTCGGGATCGAGCCAAATGCGGCGCAGCGTGTTGCGCAGGGCTGCGTCTTGCAAGTCAGCAATCGAGATGTCTTGCTTGGTGCTTGGGTGGCCGGTGAATTGCGTGTGGATGCGGATCGTGCGCCGGTCGCAGACGATGAGCAGCGGCGGGTTATCAAGCGCGAGCGTGTAGCCGAGCAGTTGCTTGAGTGCTGCATCAAAATTGCCGCCGGGGGCTTTGTTTTCCCAAGCGAAACGGCCGCGCCAATAGACATCGGCAAAGCCGGTGCGCTGGCCGAC
>JANMFP010000266.1:0-2012 GCA_031378135.1 Variovorax sp.
GCGTTGTTTCCGGGCTGAACTTTGTTGCGCTCGGCATTGCTTTGTTTGGCGTAATTAGGATCGGCGCTCGCATCCGGTTTCACTTCAAAAATGCTTTGGCTTTTGATACCACCAGGCTCAGCGGGTGCTGCAGCTGGTGCCGCTTGCTCAGCAGGTTTGACAGGTTCGACTTGCAGCTTTTGCGCATGTGCGCCGCTGATCAGACAGAAGCTTGCTATTGAAAGGATAGCGCTTAACGCATATTTCATGCCGGGTTGTCCTAGAAAAGCTTTAAAAATATCAAGGCGCTTTGGTGTAGTCGTTTTGGCCGTTTTGCGTCCGCACTTTGAGGGCTGATTCCCAGCTGGCTTTATCGCCCTGCTTCCAGTTGGTTTGCGCGTAAGCTTTACCAGTGCCGGTATACGGTGCGGTATCACCCTTCACACCACCAGCGCTTTGGGGCTTGTCGCCGCAAGCGATAAGAAGTGTGATGAGTGCAGTTGCTGTGATGATTTTGAGCATTTTTTTACCTCTTATACTGACTTAGCTTTTTACAGCTTGCGCTGGAGGCTGGCCGGCCTGCTGCGAGCCGTAAGCCGTGCCCCAGCCCCAAACTTCTGCGCCTTTACCGCGCTTCAGCACGCGATTACGGAAAATATCAGCAATCACATCGCCATCTCCGCCGAGCAGTGCCTTGGTTGAACACATTTCTGCGCAAGCTGGCAGCTTGCCTTCAGCCAAACGGTTGCGTCCGTATTTCTCGAATTCAGCTTGCGATCCGTTAGCTTCAGGGCCACCAGCACAGAAGGTGCATTTATCCATCTTGCCGCGCACGCCAAATGTGCCCGCCGTGGGGAACTGTGGCGCGCCGAAAGGACATGCATATGAACAGTAGCCGCAGCCAATGCATACGTCTTTGTCATGCAAAACCACACCTTCGTCAGTGCGATAAAAGCAGTTCACAGGGCAAACGGCCATGCATGGTGCATCAGAGCAATGCATGCATGCAACCGAGACAGAGCGCTCGCCAGGCACGCCATCGTTGAGCGTGACAACACGGCGGCGGTTGACGCCCCAAGGTACTTCGTGTTCATTTTTACAAGCCGTAACGCAGCCGTTGCATTCGATACAACGCTCGGCGTCGCAAATAAATTTCATCCGTGCCATGATGTTTTCCTTTACGCTTTTTCGACGTTGCAAACCGTCGTTTTGGTTTCCTGCATCATCGTGACGATGTCGTAGCCGTAGGTCGTGCCGGTGTTGACCGATTCGCCACGAACAATTGGCGCGGCACCATTTGGGTAGCTGGCGAGCATATCTTTGCCTTGCCAACGTCCTGAGAAGTGGAAAGGCATAAACGTTGTGTCTGCGCCAACGCGGTCTGTGACCATCGCTTGCACATTCATCGCACCGCCTGTAGGCGTGAGCACGTTCACGCGATCGCCGTTTTTGATGCCGCGCTCTGCGGCCGCTTTCGGGTTGATCTCGATGAAAGACTCTTGTTGCAACTCTGCAAGCCATGGGTTGGAGCGTGTTTCTTCACCGCCGCCTTCGTATTCGACCAAGCGGCCAGAAGTCATGACCAGTGGGAATTTCTCGTGCACTTTCCTGGCCAAGTTTTCTTGTTGAATGGACTTGTACAAAGTGGGCAAACGCCAGAGTGTTTTACGGTCATCGTGCGTTGGATACTTCACCATCAAATCAGGGCGATTGCCATACAAAGGCTCGCGATGGATCGGCACTGCATCAGGGAAGTTCCAGACCACAGCGCGCGCTTTGGCGTTACCGAATGGGTGGCAACCGTGATTCTTCATCGCAACGCGAATGATGCCTCCGGATGAATCGTTCTTCCAGTTCTTACCCTCAGCTGCCTTTTTCTCAGCCTCAGTGAGCTCATCCCACCAACCTAGCTTTTTAAGCAACAGGTGGTCAAACTCTGGGTAGCCGGTTGTGATGTCGGAACCTTTGGAATATGACCCATCTTCCGCAAGCAAATTCGCGCCTTCGCGCTCGACGCCGAAGTTAGCGCGGAA
>JANMFP010000287.1:0-3761 GCA_031378135.1 Variovorax sp.
GGCAAGGGCAATATCCGCGGCGTGGCAGCGCCTGAAGCAGCGAACAATGCGGGTGCGCAAACATCGTTCATTCCGCTGCTCACCTTGGGCATTCCGCCCAATGCTGTGATGGCGCTGATGGTGGGCGCGATGACGATTCACAACATCCAGCCTGGCCCTCAGGTGATGACGAGCAACCCTGAGCTCTTCTGGGGCTTGATCGCTTCGATGTGGATCGGCAATGCGATGCTGATCGTTTTGAATTTGCCACTGATTGGCATTTGGATCAAATTGCTCACCGTGCCTTACCGCTGGCTCTTCCCGGCCATCGTGCTGTTTTGCGCAATTGGCGTGTATTCGACGAACAACAATACTTTCGATATTTGGATGGTGGCGATATTTGGTGTCATCGGCTATATGGCCTTCATCAAGCTCGGCTGTGAACCCGCGCCTTTGCTGCTCGGCTTTATCTTAGGCCCGATGATGGAAGAAAACCTGCGCCGTGCTCTGCTACTTTCGCGAGGCGATTGGAGTGTGTTTGTCACGCGCCCGCTGTCTGCTGGCTTGTTGATTGCTGCAGCACTGCTGCTGATGGTGGTGATGCTGCCTTCGATCAAGAAGAAGCGAGAAGAGACGTTTGTGGAGGAGTGATTCTTACCTCGCGCCATGAAAAACGGCAACCTCGGTTGCCGTTTTTTTTCGTCAAATTTTTAGTCAAAGCTCAGTGTTGTTTTGCATTTGAAGGCAAGCTTTCTCTGCCCGTCGCCTTCCATGCCCGCCGCATTTGCAAGTCTGTACTGAATCCGCACAAAGCGGCTGTCTGCGCCACGCTTTTGCCGCTCTGCAAAGCCTTGGCCGCAAGCTCCACGCGAATATTGCGTAAAAAGTCCAGCGGGCTCATGCCCACATGCTCGTCAAACAGGCGGTTCAGATGCCGCGTGGAAGTGCAGGCTACTTGCGCTATTGACTCTGCTGTCCAAACCCGCTGCGGCGCGAGGCTCAGCGCATCTTGCACGCGATGCACCGCAGGATGCAGGTGCGCGCGGTGGCTTAAAAACGCAGAAAGCTGTGGATCGCTGGCAGATCGCCGCATCGGCATCACCATCACCTGCGCCACTCGCGCAGCCACAGCTTCGCCGCAGACTTCCGCAATCAAGACCACCGCCAAATCGATGCCCGTCGTGATGCCGGCGCTGCTGTAAATGTTGCGCTCGGTGTCAGCTACGAAGATGCGATTGGCCAGCACTTGGGCATGGGGCTCCAGCCTACGCAATGCATCCAGCTCCAGATGATGCGTCGTCACTTGCGCACCCGCAAGCAAGCCCGCTTTCGCTGCGAGCAACGCGCCCGCACACACGGTGATCAAGCGATTCGGCGCTTTGAGCTCTGGGCTGATATGTCGCAGCCATTGCGTCAGCGCTTGCACGGGCGGGCTATTCAGATTGATGTGTTCGTCGGGCGAGCCAAGCAAAATCACCCAACTGGGGTGCTTGAGTTGAATCGGCAGTGGTTCGAGCTGCATCAGTTGCGCACCCACCGAACTCATGGCCTGGCCATTGAGTTCTTTTGGCCCGATAAAGCGCATGCGGAACGCAGCAGGCTGGCCAAGTCGATCCAATGTTTGATTCGCAATCCGAAACGCCTCCGCTGGCCCCGCCCAGTCGAGGGCACAGCTGTGCGGGAGGATGACGAAAAGCAAATCAATCATGGGTGTGATGATTCAAGCGCCTCTTGCACGGTGCACACCCGTGCGAAGCGACCTTGCAAGACGGTGGCGGTGCGGGTTTTGATGTCGGCTGCGCTCAGCGTTGAGCCATCGGCGTTTTGCATATCGAAGGTGAGCGTGGCATCTGTCACGTAATCCACCTGCCAGCCTAAATCGCTCGCGTGGCGCGTGGTGGTCTCACAGCATTGCTCGGTGCGAATGCCGCTGATGATGAGTTTTTGAATGCCTTGCTGCGTGAGCCAAACATCCAGCCCTGTGCCCACCAAGGCGCTGTGGCGATGTTTGTGCACGGTGAGCGCTGCATCAAAATCGGCCAAACTTTGCAATGGACGAACATGGCCAGATTCCATGGCGAAGGCATTGTCTGCCACCTTCTCGCCTTCAACATGAAACACGCGAATTATTGCAATGCCGCGCTGCTTGCAGCCTTCGATCAAAGCATTTTGATGCATGAGATATTCAGAGACATCTGCATTGGAAAAATAAGGGCGATGGCGAAACGATTCTTGCACGTCGATCACAATCAGGGCGGTTTTCATGGGAGCTTCTCTTTCAAGTGGATAGAAGCTGATTGTTGTGTTTTACAGATGAGTTGCATCTTCACTTTCAGACCAGTGTGCATCATTTTCAGACATAACAGAGCACTATCAATTCAATATCTAATGATGCAATAAATATGCCGGCTAACTGCTTGAAACGATCTCAAATATGCTTCAAAAGCCGCTTTAAAGCCTGATCATCGATGCCCTCGGCCAGCAGACAGTCGTAAGTGCGCTTTGCGTAGTCGAGCGTTGTGCCGTAGCGGCCAGTGGCTTGACTGAAAATTTGACGGTATTGCGCGGCAGAGAGTTCGCCGCAGAAGCTTTTGCTGCTGCGCGCTAGCGTGAAGGCCAAAGCGTTTACAGGGCCTAGGCTTGTGGTGCAGCTGAGCCAGCGCGGCTCATACACATCGCCGGGCATTTCTCTGAACCACAAATCATCCAATGCTTGGGCTGCCTGCTTTTTGGGAATGCGAAACACCACACCTTGGCAACTGCCGCCGCTGAGCAGTGCAAACACGAGGCCGGGGCATTCGGGCGAGCCGCGATTGATCGTGCTCCACATTTGCAAAGCGCGATGCCAGCCATGCACCTTGGCTGCGCGCCGCTCGGTAAATTCAAATTCTTGTTTCCAAATGAGGGAGGCATAACCGAAGACCCACAAATCTCCGCCGTGATCGCTGTTTTGTGCTTTCCATTGTGCCGTCACCCTCGCGAGAAGCTGCTGATCAAGACGGGCAGCAATCAGGCCGGGTGAGCTGTGTACTGAATTTGGAACGGACATACCGACAATTTACAATAGAAGCTTCGAATTACACACGAGGCTTTGAACATGTTTTCTCAAGATGATGATCGCGACAACCGTTTCGCATTGGGTTTGATCTTTTTGCTGGTTGGTGCAGTGGTGGCGTCCGTGATTGGATTTGGCGCTTACAAGGCACGTGCTAACGCTGCTAAGAAAGTTGCGCCGCCGGCTGTGGCTGCAGCTGCTGCGCCTGTTGCGCCTGCTACAGCGCCAGCTGCTGATGCCGCAAGCGTCAAGGTTGAAAACGGTGTGGTGAAATTTTACTTTGCTTCCGGCAAAACTGAGCTGGCGCAAGATGGCGCAAAAGCGCTGGCTGATATTTTGGCGGCTGCAAAAACTGGCAAGAAAGTCGGCATCAGCGGTTATGTGGATCCATCGGGTGATGCGGCTAAAAACGCTGAATTGGCCAAGCAACGCGCCTTCGCGGTGCGCGATTTACTCACCAGCTCTGGTGTGCCTGAAGGCCAAATCGTCTTGGTGCGTCCGAACGACATCAAGGCGGGTTCGACCACCGCTACCGAAGGTCGCCGCGTGGAAGTGTTCATGATTTGAGCTTTTTGAGGGCTCATCCAAAAAGCCGCTTTTCGAAGCGGTTTTTTGTTGCTCGCATGTAACTCTGATCGGGTGGAATTCGGTCAATCAACGTAAAATTTAAGTAATTAAGTTACATGAAATGATGATGCTATGAAACTCCATCCTGCTGTTGTCGCCG
>JANMFP010000289.1:0-3795 GCA_031378135.1 Variovorax sp.
GGCGTGCGGCATTTCCGCCATTGAAAATACAAACGCAGGGTGCTATGTATTCAATAGCACTCTGCGCAGTAAATATGCCGGCTAATTGCCTAAAAAGCTTAAAAATATGACGAAAAAATCTCAAACGAGTGCCAAGGGTTCTGCAAACACTGCATCGCCTGTTGATGTATCTAAGAACGCACCCACAGATCAATTGCTAGATGCTTTCTTCAGCAAACCCGCGCCCTCTGACAGCGATGCATCGTCGTCGGCTGCAACTGTAGAGCCAACGGTTCAGCGCTGCGGCATGATCGCGATCGTTGGCAAACCCAACGTTGGCAAAAGCACTTTGCTCAATGCCTTGGTCGGCCAAAAGGTGAGTATCACATCGCGAAAAGCGCAAACCACGCGGCATCGCATTTTGGGCATTCGCAGCCAGGGCGCAGCGCAATTCGTGTTTGCCGACACGCCGGGCTTCCAAACGCGCCATGGCACGGCGCTCAATCGTTCGCTGAACAAAACCGTGACTGGCGCAGTCAGCGGCGTGGATTTGATTTTGCTCATCGTTGAAGCTGGGCGCTTGTCGGGTGCAGATGCCAAGGTGCTCTCGCTTTTAGGCAAGCAAGCCAAGGGTGTGCCTGTGGTGCTCGTGGCTAACAAGCTGGATACGGTGAACCGCCGCGCTGATATTGCGCCTTGGCTGCAAGAGGTGCATGCCAAAGGCATGGGTGCTGTCACGCTAGACGAAGAGCCAAGCGCTGATGTGCTTGCCGATGCGTCGTCTGCAGAGAAAACTGTTGTTGCTGCTAGCGACAACAACGACAGTGCCGAGCCAATAGATGCCGATTTGGATGCCGATTTGGACGCCGATTTCGATGCCATCAAAACCATCCAGTTCGCCGAAATCATCCCGATGAGCGCCAAGCAGAAAAAAGACATTGAGCGCCTGCTTGTCATCTGCGAAAAGTATTTGCCCGAGCAGCCGTGGATTTATACGCAAGAGGAAGTTACCGATAAATCCGAGCGTTTCATGGCCGCAGAAATCGTGCGCGAAAAGCTCTTCCGCTTCACTGGCGATGAGCTGCCTTACACCAGCACGGTGGTGATTGATAAATTCACGGAGGAGCCCGGCAAAACAGTGGGCCGCTTCGTCAAAATCGCCGCCACCATCATCGTCGAGCGCGATTCCCATAAAGCCATGGTGATCGGCGCAGGCGGCGAAGGCTTGAAGCGCATGGGCACCGAAGCCCGCCAAGAACTAGAGCGCCTCATGGATGCCAAAGTCTTCCTCCAACTCTGGGTCAAAGTGCAAGGCGGCTGGGCGGATAACGCGGAGCGGGTGAAGAGTTTCGGCTACGAATGAAAAAAATCCTCCACGAGCCTGCGTTTGTCTTGCATCGCTACGACTGGAGCGAGAGCAGTTTGATTCTTGAGGTACTGACTCGGCATCACGGTCGGGTGGCGATTGTGGCGAAGGGGGTGAAGCGGCCGAGTTCGCAGTTTCGGGCGATTTTGCTGCCGCTGCAGTTGCTCTCGATCAGTTTTTCGGGCGATGCGGAGGTGCAAACGCTCAAGGGCGCAGAGTGGCAAGGCGGGCTCACGATGCCCTCTGGCGATGCGTTGCTCTCGGGCTATTACTTGAATGAATTGATGATGAAGCTGATGGCGCGAGACGATCCGCATGAACTGCTGTTTGATGCGTATTCGCAGGCTTGCGCGTGGCTGCGCGATGCGGCGCAGTTAGATGCATCGCTGCGGGCATTTGAGCTCGTGCTGTTGCGCGAGATTGGTTTGCTGCCGGCTTTGGATGCAGACAGTTTTTCATTTGGTGAGCTGCAAGACGATGTGCTCTACAGCTTGGTGCCCGAGGTGGGCTTGCGGGAGGCTTCAGGCGATACGAATGAAGGCGCGGCGTTGACTGCGAAAGCATGGCGCAGCCTGCAAGCAGCCTTGGATCAACGTGCGGCGATTTTCCCTGCTCGCGAGGCCGTGCAGGCCATGAGCGCTGCGGACAAATCCTCACTTAAGCAATTGCTGCGCAGCTTGCTAAACTATCATGCAGGTAGCCGAGGCTTTCGCACACGCCAGTTGATGATGGATGCGCAGGCACTGGCTTGAATCTATATGCTATTATTTATATAGCATTCTGAGCAATAAATACGCCGGCGAAGCGGCATTTTGGTGATGAAAAACGCTTTTCAGACGAAACTCTCAATCAATGTGAACAAAGTGGCTCTTGTGCGCAACACGCGGCATGTAGGCTACCCCGGCGTCACTCGCGCGGCTGAGCTCTGTCTCAAAGCGGGCGCAGCGGGCATCACGGTGCATCCGCGGCCTGATGAGCGGCATATTCGTAAAAACGATGTGTTTGAAATCGCTGAGCTCATGCGCCTGTGGCCAGGGCGAGAGTTCAACATCGAAGGCAATCCATTTCACAACCTCATGGATTTCATCCGCGCTTGCAAACCACATCAAGCCACCTTCGTGCCCGATAGCGAGAGCCAAAGCACCTCGGATCATGGCTGGATTTTCCCGCAGGATGCGCAGCGCCTCAAACCTTTGGTTGACGAATGCCACGCGCTTGGCGTTCGCGTGAGCCTCTTCATGGATCCTGTGCCAGCGCAGATGGCGGCTTGTCAATCCATTGGCGCAGATCGGGTGGAGCTTTATACCGAGACGTGGGCAAGTGCTTTTGGTCAAGCAAGCGAAGCTGCAGTGCTCGCGCAATTCAGAGCGACTGCCGAGGCAGCGCGCGACGCAGGGCTGGGTGTGAACGCGGGGCATGATTTAACGCAAGCCAATCTCAAATCGTTTGTGGCCGCCATTCCTCATCTGGCGGAAGTCTCCATTGGTCATGCTTTCGTTTCTGACGCTTTAGAAGTTGGTTACGCAGAGGCGGTGAAGGCGTATTTGACTGTTTTACAGACTTCAGTTTGAGCTGTTTCAATTGAATCTCCTGTCCTCATGAGCCGTATTTGTTGAAAATACGGCTCATATTTTGAGCCGTATTGCTCTAAAATACGACTCATGACTTTCTCCCGCTCATCGCGGATTGCAAAATTATCTGCACCAGCCAAAGCACTGATTTGGCAGCATGCTGCATGGCCGCGCTTGACTTGGGATGCTCAGCTTGCGCAAGCCGCGATTGTGGAGGCGGAGGCTGCGCAAGCCAAAGTGTCGGGCGCGCTGCAATCTATCGGTTTTGAAAGCTATGGCGGCATCAACAACGATTTGTGGTCGCAAGATGCATTGGCCACGGCCGCGATTGAAGGGCAGAATTTAGATGCACAAGCTGTGCGCTCTTCGGTCGGGCATCGGCTTGGCTTGGCAATGCCGCGCAGCTCGGATCGTGCGGTGGAAGGTTTGGTGCAGGTGATGCAAGAGGCTACCGCACAGAATGCGCAACCCATCACTGATGAGCGACTGCTTGCATGGCAGCAGATGTTGTTTCCAGATAACGATGAGAAGCCTACCAAGCTGCAAGTGCAAGTGCAAGTGGGCGTCTATCGCTCGCACGCAGAGCCCATGCAGATCATCAGCGGTGTGCTCGGCAAAGAACGCGTACATTACACCGCGCCAGCATCTGGCAACATCAGCCACGAGATGCAGCGATTACTGCGTTGGCTGAATGCGACGCAGCCCACTACGAAGCCTGTTGCAAACATTCCTCGCCCGCCATGGCTGGTGCGCGCCGCGCTGGCGCATCTATGGTTTGAAACGATTCACCCGTTTGAAGATGGCAATGGGCGCATCGGGCGTGTGCTGGCAGATTACGTGCTCGCACAAGAATTGAATACGCCGCATCGCATTTTCAGC
>JANMFP010000311.1:0-10897 GCA_031378135.1 Variovorax sp.
TAGGGTTGCGAGACGATGCCATGGTGATGGCCTATTTCGGCATCTTGTCGAAAATCCAGCCGCCGATGTTTGATGCGTGGTTGCGTGTGTTGAAAGCCGCGCCAAATGCTGTGCTGTGGATTGCTCGCACTGCGCATTCAAGCGCTGAGGCGTTTGGTCGCTTGCGGCTGCGCTCTATGCTGGCAGGCGTGAACCCTGCGCAAATCATGTTTTCTGATCCTGTGCCGCATGCTGAGCATTTGGCGCGCTATGCGGTGGTCGATGTGGCGCTCGATCCGTTTCCTGTAGGCAGTGGCGTGACGGCGCTGGAGGCGCTTTGGGTGGGCTGCCCCATGGTTTCGATGGCGGCGGCTGGCGAAACCTTGGTCTCGCGCATGCCAGGGGCTGTGTTGCAATCGGCTGGGCTCGCGGATTGGGTGGTGGATAGTTTGGAAGCTTACGAAGCTTTACTGTTGCAATTGGCAACGGATCGCAGCCGATGCACAGCCGCGCGTGCGCATTTGCTCTCAGAGCGCGCTAGCCTGCCTGTGTTTGATACGCGCGCTCGTGTGCGTCAGTTGGAATCAGCTTATCTGCGCATGATGGAGGCTGCGCTCGCAGCTCGCAAACCACAATCGTTTGCTGTATCCAGCTGATCACTTCAATCAGCTGGTTGGAATCAATCGCACGATGAATCTCACCCCGGGTAGGTCTGCAGTGGGATCGGTTGCTTCAATGAGTAGCTCGGCGCCATGGCGCTTAGCGATTTCGGCCACGATAGCGAGCCCTAAGCCTGAGCCATCCACCTCTTGGCCAAGGGGGCGATAAAAGGGCTGCAAGACGAGTTCGCGCTCAGTAAGCGGGATGCCGGGGCCATTGTCTTCAACTTGCAGCAATACTTGACCATCAGGGCCTGCTAATACGCGCAGTGTGATCACGCCGCTGCGCTCAGCGCTGCTGGGCACATAAGCCAAGGCGTTGTCGACCAAATTGCGCACCAGCTCTGAGAGCAGCGCCGGATAGCCTTGGGTGATGGCGGCATCGTCATCGGCATCCAGGCCTTCGTAGCCCAAATCAAAATGTTTTTCTAAGGCGCGCGGCAGGGCTTCGCGCACCACTTCTTGCGCCAATTGCGCCACATTCATGCTCTGCTTGGGCAGGCTTTGCCCGCTGCCTTCTGCACGAGCCAGCGCCAGCAACTGGTTCACCGTGCGCGTGGCGTTCATGCTGGCGCGGCTGATCTGCTTGAGCGATTGCTTGAGATCGGCCTCGCTGGTTTGTGCGCGCAAGGCCAAATCCGCTTGCATGCGCAGGCCGGCCAGCGGGGTTTTGAGCTGGTGAGCGGCATCAGCCAAGAAACGCCTTTGCGCCGCCAGCGATTGGCGCTCGCGGTCAAATAAATCGTTCACAGAATTGACCAAGGGCGCGACTTCCAGCGGTACGGCCTGCGTCTCGATCGGGCTCAGATCATCGGGGCGGCGCGCGCGAATGCGCTCTTCCAATTGCCGCAAGGGCCGGATGCCGCGCGCCAGCGCCAGCCAAACCAAGAGCACCGCGAGGGGCAACACAATGAATTGCGGCAGCATCACGCCTTTGACGATTTCTGTGGCCAGGCGCGAGCGCTTCTCTCGCGTCTCTGCTACCTGAATCAAGATCGGCTTGTTGCCTGCGCCGCCTTCGCTCGCTCGGGTGTAGAGCCAAGCGATTCGCACATCTTGCCCGCGAAACTCATCATCGCGCAGCTTGACTCGCCCCGTCTCCAAGGCATCATCTTCGGGCGGCGGAGGCAAATCTTTCTCGCCGCTCAAATATTCACCACGTAAGCCCAGCACTTGGTAGTAAATCGAATCATCTTCATCGGCGCGCAAAATTTCGCGCGCGGGTTGCGGCAAATTAAAAACCGCTTTGCCTTGCTGCAAGCTCACCAGTTGCGAGAGTGCTTGGGTGTTGTATTCCAACGCGCGATCAAAAGGGCCGCCTGCGATGCCCTGCGCCACCAACCAAGTCAGGATCAAACTGGCCGGCCAGATGACCAGAAGTGGCGTCAGCATCCAATCGAGAATCTCGCCAAACAAGCTGCGCTGCTCGCGCTGGAAGATTTTAAAGGGCACTGAAATGGTTTCAAAAAAGCGTGTGCTTAGATTTTCTCGAGGCAATAACCCAAGCCGCGTACCGTCGCAATACGGATCGGGCCTTTCTCGATTTTCTTGCGCAAGCGGTGGATATACACCTCAATGGCATTGCTGCTGACTTCCTCGCCCCATTCACACAAGCGCTCCACCAGCTGATCTTTGCTCACCAAGCGGCCTGAGCGCGCGAGCAACACTTCAAGCAAACTGATCTCACGCGCCGACAGATCAATCATTTTCCCATCCATCGTCGCCACGCGACCTGATTGGTCGTAACTGAGTGGCCCGTGTTTGATCAGTGTGCTGGCGCTGCCCGCTGTGCGCCGTATGAGTGCGCGCACTCTCGCTTCAAGCTCTTCCAAGGCAAAGGGCTTGGCCATGTAATCATCAGCGCCGTAATCCAGCCCCTTCACGCGTTCTTCCACGCTATCAGCAGCAGTCAGGATCAGCACCTGCAAAGAAGAGCCACGCGAGCGCAGCCGCTTTAACACTTCTAAGCCATGCAACTTTGGCAAACCGAGATCGAGAATCAACAAATCAAATTCGGTATTCGTCATCAGCGCCGCATCAGCTTGCACGCCATCCGTCACATGATCCACTGCTGCGCCCGCGCCCCGCAGCGCACGCAGCAGCCCATCGGCCAATACTTGGTCGTCTTCCGCAATCAGGATACGCATGGTTGTCTCCTCAAGGGTGGTGTGTTGATTTAGCTCATACATTGTAAGGATGGCCCTGAATTGAGCCTGACTCAGCACGCTGCCCTCAAAAGCGAGACAATTTCACTTGCTTTAAGGAGTTCATGATGATTTCAGCTTCATTTGTTACGCGCCAAGCTTCTTTGAGCCTGGCGCTGTGCGCGGTTTTCGTTGGCCCCGCTGCGCTGGCCAGAGAAGCGCAATGCATTGTTGCGGGGCGTTTGAATCCAGAAGGCCGCTGGGCGCCCGCTTCGAAGGGTGTGCAATTTCTTGATGCCGCAGGGCAGCGGTTAAGCAGCGCGGGGCAGATCAGCCTCAGCGCGATCAAAGCCGTACGCGTGGCAGAGCCTATGTTTTTGTCTTCATGCAATGCGGGCCAAGCCATGGCCGATGGTGACGCCACAAAGGGCAGTAAGAGCAGTAAGAGCCCCGCTCCCGCGTTAACAGCAGGCACCGCCAGCCTTCAAGTGCAAGCGGCAAACACGCTGCCCGGTCGCGCTGGCGGGCAATGGGTGGAGCTGCGTTTGGATGTGCCTGTAGAGCGCGTGGTGATGCTGTCGCGCTGAGTTTTAGGCTGATTTTATAGAGAAATCAGCCTGTGCCCGGCAAAGAATATACGCGTAGTGCTACTAAATTAATAGTAAATACTTTGCGCAGAAGAGATCAAGAGTTGGCAAGTTTGCTGCGCAGCATGTCGTTCACCTGCTGCGGATTAGCCTTGCCTTTGCTGGCCTTCATCGCTTGGCCGACCAAGGCATTCATCGCTTTGGCATTGCCCGCTTTGATTTGTGCCACGTTGTCAGCGTTCGCAGCCAACACCTCGTCGATGATTTTCTCCAGTGCGCTGGAGTCGTTCATCTGCTTGAGGCCTTTGGCTTCGATGATGGCATCGACTTCTCCGCCTTCAGACCAAAGCGCATCCATCACTTGCTTGGCGGCGTTGTTGGAAATCGTGCCGTCTTGAATTCGACTGATCAAAGCGCCAAGTTTTGCGGCTGAGACGGGGCATTGCTCGAAGGTTTTTTCGTCTTGGTTCAAGCGACGCGAGATTTCGCCCATGACCCAGTTGCTAGCTAATTTGGGTTGACCGCATAGCTGAGCCGCTGCTTCAAAATATGCGCCCATCGCTTGGCTTTGCGTGAGCGTTGCCGAATCGTATTCGGGCAGTGAGTATTCGCTCACAAAACGCGCCGCCATCACACGCGGCAGCTCTGGCATAGTGGTTTTGACGCTTTCGACCCAGCTTGGCGCAACATGCAGCGGCGGCAAATCGGGATCGGGGAAATAGCGGTAATCGGCGGCGTCTTCCTTGGTGCGCATGGCGCGGGTTTCGCCGGTGTCGGGGTCGAACAGCACGGTGGCCTGCTGGATTTTTTTGCCGTCTTCAATTTGTTCGATCTGCCAGCGAATTTCAAAATCAATCGCCTGCTGCATGAATTTGAAGCTGTTCAGATTTTTGATTTCGCGGCGCGTGCCCAGCTCTGCGCCAGGTTTGCGCACGCTCACGTTGGCGTCACACCGGAAACTGCCTTCTTGCATGTTGCCATCGCAAATGCCAATCCAGGTGACGATTTTGTGCAGCTCTTTCGCGTAGGCCACGGCTTCGTCAGACGAGCGCATATCGGGCTCGGTGACGATTTCTAGCAAGGGTGTGCCGGCGCGGTTCAGATCGATTCCGCTCTGGCCAACGAAATCTTCGTGTAGCGATTTACCAGCGTCTTCTTCGAGGTGAGCGCGCACGAGGCGCACCGTTTTCTTCTCTAAGGTGGCCTCAGCGCCTTTTCCAGTGCTCACAAAGAATTCCACCGAACCGCCTTGCACGACCGGAATCTCAAACTGGCTGATCTGATAGCCCTTGGGCAGATCGGGATAGAAGTAATTTTTGCGCGCAAAAATGCTCTTTTCTGCAATCGTGGAGCCGAGTGCTAAGCCGAGCTTGATCGCACATTCCACAGCGCTTTTGTTCATCACGGGCAGCGTGCCAGGCAAGGCCAAATCCACCGGCGCGGCCTGCGTGTTGGGCTCAGCGCCAAAGGCAGTGGATGCGCGGCTAAAAATCTTGGATTTCGTGGCCAGTTGCGTGTGCGTCTCAAAGCCGATAACGACTTCGTAGCCTTGGATGAGTTTGCCTAACATGTATATCGATTCTTTAGTCGCAATTAAGAGTCAAATGAGAGTGACCGTTGAGTGCCTGGCATCGTAGTACCCAGTACAAAACCTCTACCACCCTGCTGCTGGTCGCGAATAATATATCCCTGCGCTTCAAGCTGGTTGAAAACACGGCGAATATTCCGGGCGAAGTGATCGAAAGCTCTGATATCAGAACCGTCATTTCCCTCCGTTGCCCACAGTGCGAAGCTGGTCTGCTTCGCACTCACAGCGCGTTTCGAACTAAAAGTGTTGTATCTGTAAACAACAGCCAGAACTTTGCGCCACAACAACTCAAGCTCATCAATTGAATTACCAAATCTTTGGCGTAATTCCTCTTCAAAGTTCTCAGAAAGAAGATTTTTATCCACTGAGTAGACAGGATATAAATCACTTGACCTCGTATCGCGAAATATGAGGCCGGACACCATTAAGGTTTTTATTGCTTTTGCATGGTTGTTGTCTGGTGTAAGCAAAACACAAAAGCGCCCCTCAGAATTTGCCCATTCGCTTTTAATCAGGTAAGCAAGAACTGCTTTTTTTTCATTAGAAAAATCTTCCAGGGAGCCTAGTTTTTTTGCGATGTAGGCATCTCTAGAGTTAAAAAGCTCGGCAATTCGTGCATCTACTAGGAGGCCGGCTTGTAAAACCAAAGTCACCTCATCAGACTTGAACTTGAAATACGGTAGATTGAGACGATTGTCTAAACTCAAATTTACCAAAGTGGACATTCCGATCCCTCTGCCCTCCCATTTTCGGTATACGCGCAAGACGTCTGCTAGCCGGGGATTTCGTGGTTTGGTTTCGGGGACCACTCGCAAAATCGGCATTTGCCCCTGATAAGTAGGTGCCAAATTCAGAAGAAGCTGGTTTCGGAATTTGCCTGGGTTTGAAATCTCGATTTGTCTTCCGGGCGTAATGGAAATCACAATTTGTTTGTTTATTGAGTAGTCCCGATGTGCGATCGCGTTGTTAATCGTTTCCCGTAAAACTGATTCAGGATATTGAGCGCTCAAAGTGCCGCCGAGTTGAGAAGCAATGCCTGCTTGAATATTACGCAGCACATAGGCATTTGCCTGTTCTAGCAGGGGTAAAACGTTTGCCACCATATCCTGTTTATCTTGAACAATTACAGTCTCTTGGTTGGCAGCGTTGACGTACCCATGTACATGCGCTCTAAACCCAAGCAAATCGCCAGGAAAATCGCCACAAACCAAACCGCCCAACAAGGTAAGTTTTCCATCCCTCAAAAAGCGTTTTCTTTCCAAAAACGACAACGCATCAGCTTTTGTTGGCTTGAGGTTCTCTATTTTTTGCAATCTATTCAATTGCAATATGTATTCGTTTAATCGATCTAGATCAATAGAGTCTAAACTTGCGCCGTCAAGAAAATCTAGTTCTTTAGCTTGGGCGATCTCCTCTAGATACTCAGCATATGCATCGAGCTCTGATTGCTTGACCTTTTCATCACCTGTTAATTGGCGCTTATAAGCTGTTTGATTTAAGAATACGAAGCGCTTATCCGCTGGTAGCTCATCGACGCGTTGGATTGCAATTCTTTTCCCCATGAAATTTCTAATTTCCGGTGGGGATAAGTACTCTGAAACGTCAATCCTTGCATTCTCTGCGTTTGAAAAGATATGGCGCATTTCTTTCAGTGGGTTTTCGGCTGAAGGCTCGTACCCAGTAACTATATACTTTCGATCGTTTCCTTTGCCATCTTCCTTTATCCCCAGGATCAAAATTCCGCCGCGAGTATTTAAAAATGCGTTAACGGATTTATGTCTTTCCGACCAACTCTGTCCAGTTGCCGGGCAGGGTTTGAGTTCAATAGTGTCACTTTCGAGATCCTCGAAGCGCTGTTGCTCAATCACAGTCTGCAACTGAGACAGGAAAACACTTAGATCATCCATTTGCTTTACCCAATGTTAGGTGAGTGCTTATGCCACTCATTGGCTTTCTGGTATTGGTGCGCAACATTCAGAAGCTGCGCTTCCTTGAAGTAGTTGCCAATTAACTGCATCCCTACGGGCATGTTTGAGTTGCCAAAACCCACCGGCAGGCTCATGCCGGGCAGGCCAGCGAGTGATGCAGGTAGAGTGAAGATGTCGGCGAGGTAATTTGCCACTGGATCATCCGATTTTTCGCCGATTTTCCAAGCGACGGTGGGCGCAACAGGCCCTGCGATCACGTCGCAATCTTTGAACGCGTTTTGGAAATCATCGGCGATCATGCGGCGGATTTTTTGCGCTTGGAGGTAATAAGCGTCGTAGTAGCCGTGGGAGAGCACATATGCGCCGATCATGATGCGGCGCTTGACTTCGTCGCCAAAGCCTTCGGCGCGCGTTTTTTTGTACATGTCGGTCAAATCGCCGTATTGCGCGGCGCGGTGGCCGAATTTCACGCCATCGAAACGGGACAGGTTCGAGCTGGCTTCTGCGGGCGCGATGATGTAGTAGACCGGGATGGAAAGCTCCGTGCGTGGCAATTGAATCGGGACGAGTTTGCAGCCGAGTTTTTCGAGTTCTTTGAGAGCCGCGTCGATGGCTGCGCGGACATCGGCGGAGAGGCCTTCGCCGAAGAATTCTTTGGGTATGCCGACGCGCAGGCCTTGCAATGATTGATTCAAATCACGCGAGAAATCTTCGGCAGGTATATCCAGCGAGGTGGAATCGCGGTCTAAATCCGGGCCGCACATGGAAGACAGCAGCAGGGCGCAGTCTTGCGCCGTGCGTGCCATCGGGCCGGCTTGATCGAGGCTGGAGGCGAAAGCCACCATCCCGTAGCGGCTGGCGCGGCCGTAGGTGGGCTTGATGCCGGTGATGCCGCAAAACGCTGCGGGCTGGCGGATCGAGCCGCCGGTGTCTGTGCCCGTGGCAGCAAAGCACAAGCCTGCGGCCACGGCCACGGCGCTGCCGCCCGAGCTGCCGCCGGGGATGCGGGCGGTGTCCCAGGGGTTCAAAGCTTTGCCATAGGCAGAGTTTTCATTCGCTGAGCCCATGGCGAACTCGTCGCAATTGAGTTTTCCAAGGCAAACCGCCCCCTGCCCGGCGAGATTACTCACGACTGTGCTATCGAAAGGTGAGCGATAGCCTGTCAGCATTTTCGAGCCAGCGGTCGTGGGGAAATCTAGGGTGACGAAGATGTCTTTGTGGGCGATCGGCAGGCCGAGTAGGGGTGCAGTGTCTCCTGCGTCGATGCGCTTTTGCGCGGCGGCGGCTTGGGCGAGCGTGACGGTTTCGTCGGTGGCTAAAAATGCGCCCAGATGAGCATTTGCCTTCATGCGTGCGAGGAAGTGCTGTGCCAATTCAGGCGCAGAACACTCCTTGTTTAATAGCATTCGGCGCAGATTGGATGCCGGCTGGTGATGGATTTCGTTCATTTTTTCTTATTTTTATATTTATTCAATGACTTTAGGCACAAGAAACAAGCCGCGTTCAACCGAAGGCGCACTTTGCTGATTGGCTTCGCGATTGTTGGGCTCGCTCACCACATCCGGCCGCAGGCGTAGCGCGATGGCTTGAATCGCGGCGACGGGGTGGGACAGAGGCTCGATGCCAGTGGTGTCCACGGCTTTCATTTGCTCGACGATATCGAAAAACGCGTTGAGCGAGCTCAGCATGCGCTCGGGTTCGTTGCCGCGCAACTCAAGGCGAGCAAGATTGGCGATGCGGTCAATGTCAGTTCGGTCGATGTTGGTGCTGTTGAGGGCCATGTTGGGTCTTGCGGAATGCGCGCGTGTTTTGCAACAAATTAGGAGCAGAAAAGCCCCGCTTGAAGAGGGCTATCAGGTATTATCCTGTCTTTGGTGTAAATGCCCAGCGTTGGGGCACAAAACCTACAAAAAAGGATTGAAGATGTTAGGTGTTTTTCGTCGGTATCTCTCCACCGACCTCGCCATTGATCTTGGCACAGCCAACACACTGATTTTTGCACGCGGCAAAGGCATTGTGCTCGATGAGCCTTCGGTGGTAGCGATTCGCCATGAAGGCGGCCCACAGGGCAAAAAAGTCATTCAAGCTGTGGGCAGAGAAGCCAAGGCGATGTTGGGCAAAGTGCCGGGCAATATCGAGGCGATTCGCCCGATGAAGGATGGCGTGATCGCTGATTTTGTGATCACCGAGCAGATGATCAAGCAGTTCATCAAAGCAGTGCATCCCAAAAGCTTGCTCACCCCGTCTCCGCGCATCATCATCTGTGTGCCATGCGGTTCAACGCAAGTGGAGCGCCGCGCGATTCGCGATGCGGCTGAAGCGGCTGGCGGCAGCCCGGTGGATTTGATTGAAGAGCCGATGGCTGCTGCGATCGGCGCAGGTTTGCCGGTGAGCGAAGCAAGTGGTTCGATGGTGGTGGATATCGGCGGTGGCACAACCGAAGTGGGCGTGATCTCACTGGGCGGCATGGTCTATAAAGGCTCGGTGCGCGTCGGTGGCGATAAGTTTGACGAAGCCATCATCAATTACATTCGCCGCAATTACGGCATGCTAATTGGTGAGCCGACTGCTGAGGCGATCAAAAAGCAAATTGGCTCGGCCTTCCCCGGCTCTGAAGTTAAAGAGATGGAAGTCAAAGGCCGCAATCTCTCCGAAGGTGTGCCGCGTGCATTCACGATCTCGTCTAACGAAGTGTTAGAAGCGCTCACCGATCCTTTGAATCAAATCGTGAGCGCCGTGAAAAATGCTCTGGAGCAAACACCACCCGAGCTGGGCGCCGACATTGCCGAGCGCGGCATGATGCTGACCGGTGGCGGCGCATTGCTGCGCGATTTGGATCGTTTGCTGGCTGAAGAAACCGGCTTGCCCGTACTCGTTGCCGAAGATCCGCTGACCTGCGTGGTGCGCGGCTGCGGTATTGCGCTGGAGAATTCGAGCTCGTCGCGCATGGGCAGTATTTTTGCTTCTGAGTGAAGTCTGCTTTGCATTTTCCATTGCACCCTTCACTCAGCCTGCCCTAACAATCTGCCCATAAGAGTCCACCCATAAGAGTCCGTTGTGGCATTTGGAACACTGGACCGATCTCCGCCTCCCTTCTTCAAGCAAGGGCAATCTGCGTTTTCTAAGCTGATGCTGTTTTCGGCTCTAGCGCTGTTTCTCATGGTGCTCGACACGCGCTTTAAGCTCACTGGCCCGATCCGCGTGGCGGTGGCTACCGCGCTTTATCCTGTGCAATGGTTGGTGGTGCGCCCGATTGAAATGGCGCGTGGCGGTGGGCAGTATTTTGTGGCACTCACCGATGCTCAAAAGGCGCAATCCGATGCGGAAAAGCGCTTGGCCTTGCAGGCGCAGCGTGCGGCGCAGGTGGAACTGCTGGGGCTGGAAAATGATCGCTTGCGCAAGCTGCTCGCTTTGAAAGAGCGCACCACCACGCCCGCGCAGGCCGCGCAAGTGGTGTATGACGCGGCTGATCCCTTCACGCGCCGCGTGTTGGTGGATAAAGGCAGTGCACAAGGCATCAAAAGCGGCTCGCCCGTGATGGATGAAGTGGGCGTGCTTGGGCAGGTTACACGTGTCTATCCGCTTTCTAGCGAAGTCACGCTACTCATCGACCGCGACCACACGATCCCCGTGCTCAACACGCGCACCGGCGCGCGCAGCGTGGTCTATGGCGACCCGTCGGTGCATGGCGGCGCGCTTGAGCTGCGCTTCATGGCAGGTAATGCCGATGTGCAGCAGGGCGATATCTTGACGACCAGCGGCGTCGATGGCGTGTATCCACCTGGCATGCCAGTGGCGCGGGTGGATAAAGTGGAGCGGCGCGCAGATTCGGCATTTGCCAAAATTCTTTGCCAGCCATTGGCCAACACCTTGGGTGCACGCCACGTCATGATTTTGGAGCCATTTTCAGTGCAAATACCACTCCCGGCCGGCATAGATGCTGCACAAGCTGCTCCTAAAAAAGGAGCAAAAAAATGATCATGCGCTCTGGCGAGCAATTGCTGCTGCCTGT
>JANMFP010000327.1:0-4483 GCA_031378135.1 Variovorax sp.
CAGCACGATGCGCGGGCGACCATCCGGCTCAAAGATTTTTTCTTGCTCGGCTTGCGAGAGGCGGGCGAACAGCGGGAGCACATCCACGCTCTGCCGCCCCGGTTTTTTTGCGCAATGCTTGCGCAGATGATCCGCCGCTTCTCTGATCTCTCGCTCACCGGGCAGGAAGATGAGAATGTCGCCGCGCGGCGAGCCTGGCCAGAGTTCATCGACTGCATCAGCCATTGCGTCGTTTGCATCGAAATCGCGGCTCTCCTCAAAAGGGCGATAGCGCTGCTCCACGGCATAAGTGCGCCCGCTCACCATGATTACGGGTGCTGGCCCATGACGCGAAGCAAAATGCTGCGCAAACCGATCCGCATCAATCGTGGCCGAGGTGATGATGATTTTGAGATCCGGCCGGCGCGGCAGCAGCTGGCGCAGGTAGCCGAGCAAGAAATCAATATTCAAGCTGCGCTCATGCGCCTCGTCGATGATGAGCGTGTCATAAGCGCTCAAAAGAGGATCGGTCTGCGTCTCAGCGAGCAAAATGCCGTCCGTCATGAGCTTGACCGATGCGCCCTTGCCCAGCTTGTCAGCAAAGCGCACCTTGTAGCCCACCACATCGCCCAGCGTCGTGTTCAGCTCCTGCGCGATGCGCTTGGCCACTGTAGAGGCAGCAATGCGGCGCGGCTGGGTGTGGCCGATCAGCCGAGCTTTTTGCCCCGGCTTGGCATGCATCGCACCGCGCCCGAGCTGCAGGCAGATTTTCGGTAACTGCGTCGTCTTGCCAGAGCCTGTTTCGCCACAAACGATGACGACTTGGTGCGAGAAAATAGCTTGTGCAATCTCTTCGCGCCGTGCGGAGACGGGGAGCTCTTCGGGAAACGTTATTTTGAAAGGATGCGGATTTGACACCCGAGAATTATCGCTGGCTTAGGCGCTCAATCAGCTGTGATGCGACGAGTAGAGATGAAGTTGCTGCATCACCCACCAATGCCCCATGCGTCCAGCAGGCGCGCTGAGCGCAAAGCGTGGCATCACCGCTGTTCGCTAAAAACGCGCCGCAGATACCCGCCAACACATCCCCCGTGCCCGCTGTGGCCAGCCGCGCATCGCCTGTCGGGTTGATCGCCGGCACTGCGCCTGGGCTGGCGATGATGCTGCCGCTGCCTTTCAAAATCACCGTGCAGGCAAATTGCTCTGCCAAGCGTTGCGCCGCTTGCAAACGATCCGCCTGCACCTGCGCCGTTGTGTCGCCCAGCAAACGCGCGGCTTCCAAAGGGTGCGGCGTGAGTAGGGTGGGTTGATTTTTCTTGGCACGCGCTCGCAGCAGCTTTTGCAGCGAAGCATCTACCGCGATGGCATTCAAAGCATCGGCATCGAGCACGAGGCGCTGACTGGTTGACAACACACGAGGCAAAGCGCGCCGCACCTGATCGCCACCGCCACAGCCACAGACCACCGTTTGCGCGCTGAAATCCATCGACGCTGGTTCGCGAAACATCAGCTCGGGTTGGAGCGGATCAACCACCATGCCGCCACCGAGCAAGCCCACAAACACCCTACCCGCTCCCGCATGCAGCGCCGCTCGCGCCGCCAGCAATGCTGCGCCTTGCATGCCGCCGGCCCCGCCAATCACAGCGACATCGCCGTAGCTGCCTTTGTGGCTTGCGTGAAGGCGCTGCGGCATCCGCATATCTTGCGCGCCCAAAAGCCAAGCGCTGGGCTCTTGCTCAGTTTGCACAATCCCTAAATCATCAAACCACAACTCGCCGCAGGCATCGCGGCCGTGCGCGGTGAATAAACCCGGCTTGAGTGTGAGCAGGCTTAAAGTGTGTTTTTGAGAGGTAAAACGGCCATTCTCCGGCATAGAATATGCACGTGCAGCTATCAATTCAGTAGCATAGAGCCACTGGCCGGTGTCCACACAAAAGCCACTTGGTACATCCACATGCAGCACGGGCTTACCGCTTTCATTCATCAGCGCCAGCCAATCAGCCATTTGCTGCTCGGGCGCACGGCTGGCGCCCTCCAACTTTGGCCGGATACCGATGCCCAGCAGCGCATCGACGGCCAGATCCCAATGCGCAGGTGGCGAATCAGCGAACCGTACACCTGCGTCGCGAGCGCGTTTAAAGGATGCCAGACTGTCCGCAGGGCAGCTTGCCTCCGAGCCCAACCAAGTCACAACAAGCTCGCGCCCCGGAGCGCATAGATTCATCGCGGCTTCCAGCCCATCCCCACCGTTGTTCCCCGGCCCGCAAGCTAACCAAATCACCTTGGCTTGCGGCGCAATCTCGCAAGCCAAGCGGGCCACAGCAAGCCCAGCGCGTTGCATCAGCGTATGCGGCGGCAAAACCGCAGCAGCAGCCTGCTCGATTCGGCGCGTTGCCGCGCCGTTGTAGAGCGGTCGCGTTGTGTTGAAGGTCAGGCGCTCTAAACTCATAGCGAACCATTGTGCAGCTTCTTCGGCTGCGCTGCTGAAAAGTTCAAGCGCGCTCAGCCGCTTCTAAAGTGTTGACGAGCAGCATCGTGATCGTCATCGGCCCCACGCCGCCGGGCACTGGCGTGATGTAGCCGGCCACTTGACCAACACCTTCAAAATCCACATCGCCGCAGAGCTTGCCTTCCTCGTTGCGGTTCATACCCACATCAATCACCACCGCACCGGGCTTGACCATATCTGCTGTGAGTACGTTGCGTTTGCCGACTGCGGCCACGATCACATCGGCTTGCAGGGTTTGCGCTTTGAGATTTTGAGTTCGCGAATGGCAAACGGTAACGGTCGCATCTTTTTGCAGCAGCATCAGCGCCATCGGCTTGCCCACGATATTACTGCGGCCGATCACAACGGCATGCTTGCCATTTAAATCGTAGCCAATCGATTCGAGCATCTTCATGCAGCCATAAGGCGTGCAAGGCCAAAAGCCAGGCTGGCCGACCATGAGCGCGCCAGCGCTGGCCACATGAAAGCCATCGACATCTTTTTCGGGGGCTATGGCCTCAATCACCTTTTGCGCATCAATGTGCTCAGGCAGTGGCAGCTGCACGAGGATGCCGTGAATGGATGGATCGCTGTTGAGCTTGGCCACCAAGATGAGCAAATCAGCTTCGCTCATCTCTGCGGGATGTTTCTCTAGAACTGAATGTAATCCGTTGTCAGCACAAGCTTTTATTTTGTTGCGCACGTAGACTTGCGATGCTTGGTTATCCCCCACGAGCACCACAGTGAGGCCAGGCGTGATGCCTTTGGCTTTGAGCTCAGCAGCGCGGCGGGCAACATCAGCGCGAAGCTTGGCGGAGAGGGAGTTGCCGTTGATGAGTTGGGCGATCATTATTCGGTTCTCTTGAGGTTTAAATGCGAATACCTGATGCAGAAGACGCAGAGGTTACGCAAAAGAAATACAAAAAATACCAAAAGATAATTTAAAAATTTTGATGCTCACAAAAAACAGCGCCAAGCATTTTTTTGAATTTTCTTCTGTATTCTTCTGCGTCTTCTGCGTCCGGTATTTCTGTACTCGGTATTAAGCCTTCGGCGCGTTTGAGCCCAAAGCGATCTTGAGCAAATCAGCCACCGTATTCGCGCCGAGCTTTTCCATGATGTTGGCGCGATGCGCTTCTACGGTTTTGATGCTGATGCCCAAATCGTCCGCAATTTGTTTGTTCAAGCGACCCGCCACAATGCGCTCTAAAACTTGAGCCTCGCGCCCCGTCAATTTAGCCAGCAAAGCATCCCGGCTCGCGGATTGCTGGTGCGTCGCGAAGCTGCCTTTGGCCTGCTCCAACATTCGCTCAACGAGGCTGACCAATTCTGGCTCTTTAAATGGCTTTTGGATGAAATCCATCGCGCCTTTTTTCATCGTGTTCACTGCCATCGGCACATCGCCATGGCCAGTGATAAACACGATGGGCAGCGGGCTTTTGCGCTCCATGAGTTTGTCTTGCAGCTCAATGCCGCTCATGCCGCCCATGCGCACATCAACCAGCAAGCAAGCCACCTCGCGAGGATCGTATCTGGCTAAAAAGGTCTCTGCCGAATCGAAGCAACGCACGCGGTAATCTTTGCCTTCGAGCAGCCATTGCAGCGAATCGCGTACGGCCTCGTCGTCATCAACCACGTAAACCGTGCCTTTTTTCGGAATCAAGCTCATGAAACAACCTTTTTTACATCGAAAACAGCCGTTAGCCGGCACAAAACCTGCGCGGAGTGCTCACTAATTAATAGCAAACATTTACAAATCACAATTCACAAACTCACAATTCAAGCGCGCAAAGCCGCAAAGCTGCCGGTGCTGTTCCCATCGAAAGCCATCGGCTTGCAAGGCAACCAAAAAGTGAATCTGCAACCCGTTATTTCATCACCATTGTAGAGGTTCTCAGCCTGCATCCGCCCCTGGTGGCTCTCCACGATAGAGCGGCATAAATTCAGGCCAATGCCCATGCCCTCGGCCTTGGTGGAGAAGAAGGCTTCAAACAAGCGCTGCATCACCTCGGGCGC
>JANMFP010000353.1:0-1821 GCA_031378135.1 Variovorax sp.
GATGCGCAAGGGCAGAGAATTTGGCCAGCTCGGCTGGGTCGGCGTTCTGAGTGTTGGCTTGTGCTGTTGTTTGTGATGTCATAGTGCGATTGTGAGGCAGACGTAAAAAAACCGCCCGAAGGCGGTTTTTTCAAAAGATCCAAAAGGATTATTTGTTAGCGCTACGTGCTAATTATTTGTTAGCGCGTGTACCAACAACTTCGATCTCGACGCGACGGTTTTTCGTCTTGCCTTCTTTGGTCTTGTTGTCAGCAACTGGCTGCTTCTCGCCCTTGCCTTCGGTGTAAACGCGGTTTTTCTCGATGCCTTTGGACACCAAGTAAGCCTTCACGGCTTCAGCGCGAGATACAGAAAGTTTCTGGTTGAAAGCGTCGCCACCATCGCTATCGGTGTGGCCGACGGCAATGATCACTTCGAGGTTGATGTCTTTGATCTTACCAACCAGATCATCCATCTTGGCTTTGCCTTCTGGCTTGATGACAGATTTGTTGACATCAAAGAAAGCATCAGCAGCGTAAGTCACTTTCGTGGCTGCTGGGGGTGCTGGTGGTGCAACTGGTGCAGGAGCAACGCGAGGAGCGACTGGCGCTGCGGCGGCTGGTGCGGGCGCAGGTGCAGGAGCTGCGCGAGGTGCAACTGGGGCTGGAGCAACGATAGCGCCATCGCAACCGCGAGCAGCTGTTGCGGGTGTCCATGCAGCATCACGCCAGCAGAGGGAGCCGTCAGCATTGCGCCACTGCAAATTGCCGTGGCCAGAGCGCCAGTTGTCAGAAGCAGTGTTGGAGCCGGCAGCGATAGCGGAGCCAAAAGCGACTGTTGCAAACAACGCGGCGATTACATTAAGTTTTTTCATGTTCATCCTCAAAATTGATACCACAGCTAGGCTAGCTGCACCAAGCGAGTAGGTATATTAACTCGTCAATCCATTGTGCCACAGACCCAAGCGCTGTCTACCGCTTGCCTGCTTACATCTTTGTCTGAGTCCAAATCGTTGCTTTAAAGCGACATTTATCCAGTTAAGTTTTGATGCAGACAGCATGCTGACAGCTATGCAGCAGGTGCTCTAAAGCGGGCTAAAATCGTTGGTTTTGAGCGACATGCCAGCGCTCAACAGCTCGATAAAAACCAGGTCGTTCTTGTCCTACAAAACCGCGCACTTTCATGATCCCATTCGCCAAAGAAACCCTGCCCATCAGCCTTGAAGAGGAAATGCGCCGCAGCTATTTAGATTACGCGATGAGCGTGATTGTGGGCCGCGCTTTGCCGGATGCGCGCGACGGCTTGAAGCCTGTGCATCGCCGCGTGCTCTATGGCATGCATGAGCAGAACAACGATTACAACAAGCCGTATCGCAAGAGCGCGCGTATTGTGGGTGACGTGATGGGTAAATACCACCCGCACGGCGACTCGGCGATTTACGACACCATCGTGCGCATGGCGCAGCCGTTTTCGTTGCGGCATATGTTGGTGGATGGCCAAGGCAACTTTGGCTCGGTCGATGGCGACAACCCAGCCGCGATGCGCTACACCGAAATTCGCTTGGCAAAAATCGCGCACGAACTCGTTGCGGATATTGATAAAGAAACCGTTGATTTCGGCCCCAACTACGACGGTTCTGAAAAAGAACCTTTGGTGTTGCCCGCGAAATTTCCGAATTTGCTCGTCAACGGCTCCACCGGTATCGCCGTGGGCATGGCGACCAATATTCCGCCGCATAACCTTAATGAAGTGATTGATGCTTGCTTGCATCTGCTCAAAAATCCTGAGGCCAGCATTGATGAGCTGATCGAGATCATCCCCGCGCCAGATTTCCCCACAGGC
>JANMFP010000377.1:0-2164 GCA_031378135.1 Variovorax sp.
CAACTCGATCAGCGCGTGATGCAACGCTTGTATGGCTGGCGAGAAGCGCTTGGGCAAGCCGGGCTGTATGAGCCCGCGCTGGAATGGCTCAACCCTGCCTCGTCATCGCTCGCTCTAGGTGGCCAGATGTTCGAACTGATCATCACACAGCGCCCCGACGTGGATGCCATCTTTTTCTGCAACGACGATTTGGCGCAAGGCGCATTGCTGGCTGCGCAGCGTTTGAGAATTGCCGTGCCCCAGCGTATTGCGATTGCAGGGTTTAACGATCTCACGGGCAGCGATCAAATGCTGCCCAGCCTCACCACCGTGCGCACGCCGCGAGCGCAAATCGGCTCTGCGGCGGCTACCATGCTGCTTGACATCATTCGCCATGGCGCGCACGAACCGCGTTGGATTGATCTCGGCTTTGAGGTGATGAAGCGTGACAGCACATAGATCTATCCATCAAGGCTTGCTATATGCTACTGATTTAATAGCATACTGTGCAGGATATACGCCGGGCAATGCCTTGTTTGGTTTGAATTTATCGAAAATCTTCTAAAATAGAGTGATGAAGCCCGTTATCTATACCCGCGCCCAGCAACTGCCCGCTATTCTCGAAAACCGCATTGCCATACTGGACGGTGCGATGGGCACAATGATTCAACGCTTTAAGCTCAATGAGGCCCAATACCGAGGCGAGCGCTTTGCTGATTTTCCAAAAGACGTCAAAGGCAACAACGAATTGCTCAGCATCACGCGAGCTGATGTGATTGCGGATATTCATGAGGGCTACCTCGCCGCTGGCTGCGATTTGATCGAAACGAACACCTTTGGCGCAACCACCATCGCGCAAGAAGATTACAAAATGGCTCATCTCGCTCGCGAGATGAATGTGCAATCCGCAAAAATCGCTCGGGCGGCATGTGACAAGTTTTCTACGCCTGATAAACCGCGCTTCGTCGCCGGCGCACTTGGCCCCACACCGAAAACGGCCAGCATCAGCCCCGATGTGAACGACCCGGGCGCGCGCAACGTAACATTTGAAGAACTTCGCGCTGCTTATTACGAACAGGTGGAAGCCTTGGTTGAAGGCGGTTCGGATTTGCTCTTGGTTGAGACGATTTTTGACACATTGAATGCCAAAGCTGCGTTGTTCGCCATTGATGAATTTTTTGAAAACTCCGGCGAACGCCTGCCACTCATCATCAGCGGCACGGTGACCGATGCCTCCGGCCGCATTCTGAGCGGCCAAACCGTCACAGCTTTTTGGCACAGCGTGCGCCATGCACGGCCACTCGCCGTAGGCCTCAATTGCGCACTCGGCGCAGCACTGATGCGCCCCTACATACAAGAGCTCGCCAAGGTCGCGCCAGACACGTTCATCAGTTGCTACCCGAACGCTGGCCTGCCCAACCCGATGAGCGACACCGGCTTTGATGAAACGCCCGATGTCACATCGCGCCTGTTGCAAGATTTCGCCAAAGAAGGCTTGGTCAATATCGTAGGCGGCTGCTGCGGCACCACGCCGGAGCACATTGGCGCGATCAGCGATGCGGTCAGTGGCGTTCAGCGGCGCAGTTTGCAGCGTGAATTTTTCTATCGAGAAGCGGCCTGAAGGTATTGAAGGTGATTGGGGTTTGCGTCTAACAGACAGCATCGCGGGGAGCTAGACAGTATCGCCTGGAGCTCAGTTTGCTCTTAATTGCATAGCATTCAGCGCAATAAATACGCCGGCTACAGGCAAATTTCCCTCTTATTTTTTAACGGGCGTGGCTGCAGCAGGTGCGGCCACAGTCGTAGACGCTGCAGCCTGAGCCCATAACTTTCTTAAGCGATCGAGCTCTTCATCAAAGCGCACATTGGCGCGTTTTTTCTCATCGTCTTGATCGCCGATAAAGCGCTTTTGCACAGCGACACTCCGCTCGTTGTCTTCAACTTGACGGCGCAGCGATGCGGGTGCTTTCGCAGGGTCTTTCTTGTAAAACTCTAATTCTTCACCCATCTTCTTGCGCTCATCAGCCAGTTCACTGATGCGTTTCTGTGCAGCTTTGATGACTTCATCAACTTGCGCCAAAGCCAGGCCACGCTCTTTGTCGTGCGAAGCGCGGTTGGGGTAGCGGGATAGCAAAGCGCGGTTTTTGCGGCGCTCTTCCTCGATGCGCGCTTTTTCTTCGTTTTC
>JANMFP010000392.1:0-1844 GCA_031378135.1 Variovorax sp.
CATGAGCCCCAAGCCGCGAATTTCTTTCACGCCTTCTACGGCTGATAGATCGCGTCTCAAAACGCCTTGCAAATAGGCACCCACAACTGATGCGTTATGAAGAATCCCGTCTTCCTCCATGATGCGAATCGTCTCCACACCTGCCCGCATCGCCAGCGGATTGCCGCCAAAGGTCGTGCCGTGGTTGCCGGGGACAAAAATGTTGGCAGCCTTTGGCCCCGCCACCACCGCACCAATCGGCACGCCCGAGCCCAAGCCCTTGGCCAGCGGCATCACATCGGGTTTGATGCCTGCCCACTGGTGCGCAAACCATTTGCCGGTGCGCCCCATGCCGCATTGCACTTCGTCAATCATCAGCAGCCAATCGCGCTCATCGCACAGCTGGCGCACATCTTTCAAATAATCCATGTGAAACGGATTCACGCCGCCTTCACCTTGAATCGCTTCAAAGAAAACGGCACACACATTCTTGTTGCCCTCCGTGGCTTTTTTGAGCGATTCAATATCGTTCACCGCCACGCGAATGAAGCCCTCCAGCAACGGGCCAAAACCATCGCGCACTTTGGGGTTGCCGGTCGCGCTCATCGTGGCCAAGCTGCGGCCATGGAAGGCCTTTTCATACACGACGATCTCAGGCGCTGCGATGCCCTTGCTCACACCGAATTTCCGCGCCAGCTTGAGGGCTGCTTCATTGGCCTCTAAGCCTGTCGAGCAGAAAAACACATTCGTCAGCCCACTGCGTTCTACCAGCATGGCGGCCAGCTTCTCGGCGTTCGGGCAGAAGTAATAGTTGCTCGAATGAATGATTTTGCTGAGCTGATCTTGCAGCGCGGGCACGAGCTTTGGATGGTTGTGCCCCAGCGTGTTCACTGCAATGCCGCCTAGCGCATCCAGATAGCTTTTGCCATGAATATCCCAAACGCGCGACCCCTGGCCGTGCGACAACTCAATCGGCACGCGGCCATAGGTGTTCATGACATGCGGTTGGCTGGGGGCTGGGTGCGTAGTGATGGTCATCTTCTGCGATCTCCAAAAAACAAAAATGGCTCAATGCCGAGCCACTGAAAACAGATTTTAGAGGCTTAGCCCTGTGCTTTTGCTGCCGATTTTGCATCGCAGCGATGTGCGTGCAATGTGACGGTTGTCGTTTGCTAACTCTTATATAAGATAGAATTCTTGCTGCAATGCAGCATCGGCGATCCTGATGTGTTAGCTTCTCTTTTTTCATGGCCAATTCACCGTCATCCCCTCAAGCCGTATCGCCCCCAGCCGCCTCAAAACAGTTCTTTATTCAGGGCGTGACGAAGGGCGGCAAAACATTTCGCCCCAGCGATTGGGCGGAGCGTTTGGCGGGCGTGATGAGCCCCTTTCGCCCCGGCGGCGCGGTGCCGGGCTCGCATTTGAGCTACTCGGAATGGTGTTTGCCCACCAACATGCAAACCGATGTGAATGGCAGGTTAGAAGATGTGAAATGCGTGGTGGTGCACACCGATTTGCGCGAAGACAACGTGATGGCTTGGGATTTTGTGATGAACTTCGCGAAAGACAACGAACTGATGGTGGTTGAAGCTTGTTTGCTGAAGTAAGCTGCTATTTATTTCGTAGCAATTTACGCAATAAATACGCCGGCTAATGGCCTGAAACGTATAAAAAAGCCATAAAAAAACCACCTGACTTAGGTGGTTGATTTACTTTTCGCTGACAGCGCACCCGTTTCAAACGGCTTGCATCACTTTGAAATCATTTCGTTGTGACGCAAGGGCTGTCAGCGAAAAGTAAATCAACCACCTAAGTCAGGTGGTTTTTTTATGGCTTTTTTATACGTTTCAGGCCATTAGCCGGCG
>JANMFP010000474.1:0-2012 GCA_031378135.1 Variovorax sp.
ACCGACTGAAGTTGATCCAGGTTCAAGTTCGTCCACAGGCAAAGCCACCGCATCCCGCCCAAAGCCTTCTTGCGTTACAAAGCTCTCGGCCGCGCTCACGAGCTCTTCCAAGTTTTCAATGCGGTCCGCACCTTCTTTGTCAGTCTTGTAATGCTCCATCAAGCCGCTGTGTTGAAGCACGAGCTCAATGATTTCGCGCAAGGTGAGCCCCTGCGTTTGTTCGCGCAGCACATCCATTTTTGCGACGAATGTGCCCAGCGATGTGCCTGCTTTCCCAGTCACGATGCTCACCGCATCGTGCAGCGAGCAGCCCGAGGCGCGCGCCGCATCTTGCAACTGCTCAATGCTGCGCGCCCCAATGCCGCGCGGCGGGAAATTGCACACACGCATGAAGCTCGTATCGTCATGCGGGTTTTCTAAAAGCCGCAAATAGGCCAGCGCGTGCTTCACTTCTGCGCGCTCGAAGAAGCGCAAGCCCCCA
This sequence comes from Variovorax sp., assembly GCA_031378135.1. Classification (GTDB taxonomy): domain Bacteria; phylum Pseudomonadota; class Gammaproteobacteria; order Burkholderiales; family Burkholderiaceae_C; genus JANMDU01. Next base: position 482 of record JANMFP010000474.1, read on the forward strand.
TACACGCGATACGGAATTCCCGCATTAAACAGCGTGGTTTCAATCACGCGGCTTTGCGCATTGCTGCGGTACAAAATCGCAATCTCAGAATGCTTGAGCCCCGCCTCAACTTGGTCGCCACTGCCGTTGTCCCGCAGCAAATGCTTGATCTCTTCAATCAGCCACTGTGCTTCGTAAAAATCGCTGCCATTCTCTTGCACGCGCACTTGCTCGCCCACGCCTTGGCTGGTGCGCAGATTCTTACCCAAGCGCTTGCTGTTGTGGCCGATCAGATGATTGGCGCTGTTCAAAATATGCGCGTAGCTGCGGTAATTCTCTTCGAGCTTGATTTGCTTCTTCACAGCAAATTCGCTCACAAAATCCGCCATATTGCCCACGCGTGCGCCGCGAAACGCATAGATGCTTTGATCATCATCACCCACAGCAAACACGCTCGCTACATGCATGCCGCCGCTGCTATTTTGGTAGCTGCCCGCGCTTGACTGCTCTGGGCTCCAGCCCGAAAACATTTTGAGCCAGGCATATTGCAACTTGTTTGTGTCTTGAAACTCATCGACCAAAATATGCTTAAAACGCCGCGCATAATGCTCGCGCACCGCGGGTTGGTCGCGCAGCAGCTCATACGAGCGCAGCATCAGCTCGCCAAAATCCACCACACCTTCGCGCTGGCATTGCTCCTCATACAGCGCATAAAACTCAGCCTTCTTGCGCGTCTCATCATCGCGCACCACCACATCGCCGGGCCGCTGGCCTTCTTCTTTGCAGCCGCCGATAAAGTATTGCAATTGCTTGGGCGGAAAGCGCTCATCATCAATGTTGTATTGCTTGCACAGCCTCTTGATGGCTGAGAGCTGGTCTTGCGTGTCCAAAATTTGAAAGCTTTGTGGCAGATTTGCGAGCTTGTAGTGCGCCCGCAAAAAACGATTGCATAGCCCGTGAAACGTCCCAATCCACATGCCGCGCACATTCACGGGTAGCATGTTGGCGAGGCGCAATTGCATTTCTTTGGCCGCTTTGTTGGTGAACGTCACAGCCATCACGCCGCCTGCCGAGATTTGCCCGGTTTGCATAAGCCATGCGATGCGCGTGGTGAGCACACGCGTTTTACCAGAGCCTGCGCCGGCCAGAATCAACGCGTGCTCGGCGGGCAGAGTGACAGCAGCCAGCTGCTCGGGATTGAGGTTGTTCAGGAGCGGCATCTGAGCGACAGGCCGCACTTCGTCAGGGGATTCAAATAACATACCCTGATTGTCTCTGGTTTGCGCCAAGCAAGGCGAAAGCACGGGGCAAAATTACAGGATTCGCACGGTCAACGCTTTGCCTCAGGCGCTAAGTTCAGCGAAGTCGTGTCAATCGCTGGTTCAACGAAGTCGCGCGAGGCGCTCCTTGGCCGCCGCCGCCGCTTCCGATTGCGGATAAGCCTTGATCAAGTCTTCCAGCGTTTTGCGGGCGTTGGCGTTGGCCTTGAGCTCAATCTGGCTGTTAGCAAGGCCCAGCGCAGCCTCTGGCGCTTTGGGGTGATCCGGCGCTG
>JANMFP010000493.1:0-2376 GCA_031378135.1 Variovorax sp.
GCGCCCACCACACCGAGTAAGCTGGCTTCAATCAGCACGAGCCGCAATCGCTGCTTAGCCGTTAAGCCCAACACGCCCAGCAAAGCCAATTGCTGCCCACGTTTGGCCACAGCCAGCGTGAGCACGGAATACACGAGAAACGCGCCCGTGAACAAAGCCACGAGAGACAGCACCGTCATGTTGACCCGATAAGCACGCGAGAGCTGGTCGGTGCGCTCGTTCGCGTCGCTGGGCTGCGCGAGCGTTAGGCCTTCTGGTACTTGGATGGAAGCCAGCGCGCTGCCGGAGGCCAAGCGCAGATCAATGCGGCTGAGCTTGCCAGCGAGGCCGGAGGTGCTAAAGGCATCTTGCATCGCGCCCAAATCCATCACGATCAAAGCAGAGCCACTCGCTGCAACGCTGCCCGCATAGCTCAAACTTTGAATGCGATTGCCATCTACGATGCGCAGTTCACCATCACCCAAAGCCTGCAGTGCTGCTGCATTCAAAAAAGCTTGGCGCGGGGCAAATAAAGAAAAACGCTCTGCATCCTGTCTAGGGCGCGGCATGAGCGCAGCAGCCATTTGAGGCACAGACAGTGCATCCACACCGATGATTCGCACGCCAATCTTTTTGCCTTGGGAGGCAATTGCATATGTGGATAGCTCTAAAACTGGGCTGGCCATCTCGATGCTTGTCTGCGATGCAATGCTCTCGAAAACGCGTTCATCAAAATTCGTAGCGCCCGAGCTAGAGCGAACGCTCGCATCTGGCTGCCCCTGCACCGATTGCAGCGCGGAGGAAAATTCATTCAGAGCACTGGCATTGATCAAATGCACCGAAAACGCCAGTGCCACGCCAAGCGCAATACTGGCGAGCGCCGCTGCATAGCGCCAAGGATGCTGGCGCAGCTCTTGCCAAGAGAAGCTGCGCAAAAGTTCGATCATGCGCGGATGCCAAGCGCTGTGAGATGCAGCACACGATCTGCTCTTGCTGCTGCCGCCTGCGAATGCGTCACGAGAACGAGGGCCGCGCCGCTCGTGCGCGTTTGCCCAATCAAAGCATCCATCACACGCTCTGCGGTGCTCGGATCAAGATTGCCGGTCGGCTCATCGGCCAAAACCAAGGATGGCTTGTGAACTAAGGCGCGAGCAATCGCCACGCGCTGAAGCTGCCCGCCCGAGAGCTGCTGAGGCAGGCGCGTGCCCAAGTCTTCCAAGCCCACGGCATGCAGCATTTGCTCAACACGCGGTGCAATTTGCGCAGGCCGTGCTCCAAGCAGAAGCAGCGGCAAACCAATGTTTTGCGCCACATCCAAATGCGGCAGCACATGAAACGCTTGAAACACAAAGCCCACCGCGCTGCGCCGCCACAGAGCAAGCTGCTCATCATTCATCGCAGCGAGATCCGTGCCTTGCACAATAAGGCTGCCCGATTCAGAGCGATCTAGGCCAGCCATGCAGTTCAACAGCGTTGATTTGCCCACGCCAGAATCGCCAACGATGGCGACAAATTCACCTGCAGCCATGCTCAAGCTCACGTTTTGAAAAACCGCAGCATCGCCATAGCGCTTGGCCAAGCCTTCAATGACCAGAACAGGCGCGCTCACTTCCATAAATCCATAACTGGCGCAGTACCTGAAAGCACATCTAAATATTTATTCATACATGGACTCTATCCATTTCAGGGCATCCTGCTGCACTGTGGGGCTGTCTGCTGCGATCACATGTTTGTTAAAGGCAGGTGGCTGCATGCTGCGCTGCCACGTGATTTGCCGCTTGGCAAGCTGGCGCGTAGCCGCGATGCCTTTTTCGCTCAGCTCTGCCTCACCATACATGCCGGAGAGCATCTCCCAAGTTTGCCGGTAGCCCACGCATCGCATGGAAGGTAAATCTAAATGCAAATCAGCGCGGGCTTTGAGCTGGCTCACTTCATCCATCAAGCCGGCTTGCAGCATCTGCTCAAAGCGCTGCGCTATGCGCGCGTGAAGCCATGGGCGGCTGCTTGGCTCTAAGCTGAGGATGGGAATATTTGCTATTGAATCAGTAGCATGTTGTGCAGTATATACGCCGGGGATAGGCGGTTTTCGATCATATTTTTGCTGAAAAAATGAGATCGGCTGGCCACTGGCGCGATACACCTCCAGCGCGCGCTGAATGCGCTGTGAATCGTTGGGCGAGAGCCGCGCAGCAGTCAACGCATCGACGGTAGCAAGCTGTGCATGCATCGCTGGCCAGCCCAGGCGAGCCGCCTCTGCATCAATAGCCAAGCGAATCTCGGGCGCAGCAGCGGGCATCGTGTCGATCCCTTCAATCAAGGCTTTGAAGTAAAGCATCGTTCCGCCCACAAGCAAGGCCAGCTTGCCGCGCGCGTTGATTTGCGCGATCAGCTGAGTCG
>JANMFP010000499.1:0-2432 GCA_031378135.1 Variovorax sp.
AAAATTCTTAGGAAAAACTGACTTTTCGTCTCTGGATCACGAATCACCAGTTAGATTTTGCAGTGTGCCAAAATTTCACGGGTGCGAATTTCATCAAGATACAAGCTTTGACCGCGCAGTTTTTCCTAAGAATTTTCGACCAGAAAAATCCACTTGACCATCACTATTACTAGCTGGTTGGCCAAGGAACTGAGCACCTTTAAAGTCGATGGCTTGAAAAACATCTGGCGCCACATTTAGCCTAGCTGCAGATTTCTTTATCGCTTCGAACTGTTCGTCAGTCCATTCAATTAGTATTTTCATCTGCTCCCAATTAGAGGCAGAGAAATTAATGTAGCCAGCAAACTGTGCTTTTTGAAACGTTATACCCGCGCCGAAATACGCACCGAAGAATTGAATATCCTCACCAAATTTTGCCGCAAAGAAACTGCAGTTAATTCCAAACTGTGCACCGTGAAAGTGTGTACCTTTTCCAAAGGTGGCTTTATCAAAGCTGCATGAATCGCCCCAACTAGTAGCCAATAGGAGACAATTTACCCCTAAGCGTGCATTTGTGAAAGATTGATTTTTTGGAAACTTTGCGAGAGAGAAATTTGCATTGTCGCCAAAATCAAACTCGCTAAAATTTATTAGATCAGCAGAAAAATCATACTTAGAAAAATCTGCAATATTGGGAACTAGGTTGGAATTAGTTGGGAAAACATTTCTCCAAGCATTCCATACTTGGTAGCCACTTCTTGCTAACGCCAAGCACCCAGCTTTGCTTATGTTGTCAGGTTCCCCGTTCTCTGGCCAGTTTGTGAAAATCTCACGAATAGTTTCGCGTACCGCAGTTCCGTCTATCTCCAAGGGAAGGCGGTCAATGTCGGGATGATCACTCATGCTTTACCTCGCTGCGCAAGCTGAGCGCTGGCTTTGCGCAGCTCTTGAGTGAGCTGCTCTTCGCTTGGCAGCAAGGTCTGATATCGGGAAGCAAGCACTTTATTAGGTAATCCTTCTAACGCATAGTGCGCCTGCGCTTGACCTTTTTGACTGCACAAAATAATGCCTACGGGCGGATTCTCGCCTTCGCGCATCCAATTTGCTTTGGCGTAGTTGAGATACATGTGCATTTGCCCTGCATCAGCGTGGCTGAATTTGCCGAGCTTCAAGTCAATCAACACAAGGCATTGCAGGCCGCGATGGTAGAACACCAAATCCACGCGAAACCACTCATCATCTAAGCGCAACCGTTTCTGGCGGCCTACGAGGGCGAAGTCGTCGCCCAGCTCAAGTAAAAAATCCTCTAATCGGTGAACCAGCGCGTTTTCTAAATCGCTTTCGCTGTATTCATCTTTCAGGTCTAAAAATTCCAGCACATAGGGATCTTTGACAATATCTACCAAACTCATAGCATCTTCGGACTTGGCCAGCGCGCCTTTCGTGAGGATGGCTTTTTTATTCTTTGAGAGCAAGCTGCGCTCGAAGAATTGGCTGTCAATCTGGCGCTTAAGTTGTCGCACACTCCAACCTGCCCGCAAAGCTTCGCTTTCATAGAACTCACGGGCTGCTTGACTTTCCAAAGACAAAAGGCTCACATAAGCAGACCAAGGTAGCGCGAATGCGCGGGCTAGTTCGCTCAATCCCAAAGCTGGAGCAGCCCCTGAATTCAAAACCTCTATTTCGGCTTGGCTCTCTTGCCCGCTGATGATGAATTTTTCAGACAGTGTCTGAAGAATCTGCTCGGTTGGCCAGCGCAGATAAAAATTGCGCATCTGCGTCAAATTGGTATAGCCAAAACCTCTGCCAAATTGCGCGGTCAAGTTAGCCGCCAATTGTTTCAACAGCTTTTCCGAGTAAGCGGCGCGGCGCTGACCTTTTTGCTCAGCTTGCACAATGCGCCGCCCGATCTCCCAGTAGCTCGCCGTCATCACGGCATTGACATTGCGCACCGCTACTGTGCGGGCTTGCTGCAATAGAGCAGCAATATCAGTTTGCAGGTGTTGATATGCGTTGATACGACTCACAAGAAGCTCTCTTTCATGGCGCAATCACTTTCTAAAATAGACAGTCGTCTAGGCAAAATAACGACCCAAAAGCATGCGCTGAATGATAGATGAGACAACCAATCGCCCTACGCGTTTTCCAAAATTAAATGGCCTACAGCCGTATTGGAAGCAGGCACATGGTAGAAGCGATGCTTGACCTGTGGCGCTTTGCCGCCTGTTATGTCTGCCATCGCGCCCCGCGAGCAATCGGACATCGCACCACGCGCAATCAGCCACATCACCAATTCAATGCCTTCGCTGCCTGCATCACGCACGTAATCAATGTGCGGCTTGGCCGCAAGTGCTGCAGGATCGGCAATCAGTTGATCCATGAACGCATGGTCAAACTCTTTGTTGATCAGCCCAGCGCGTGGCCCTTGGAGCTGATGGCTCATGCCGCCCGTG
>JANMFP010000509.1:0-4364 GCA_031378135.1 Variovorax sp.
CTCTGCTTGACCACGCTATATGGATTCAATTCGTTAGAACTCCTGTCTACAGAGCTTTGCCAGCCTTACGGTGAGCACCGCAAAGGCATCTCAATTTCTGAGGCGGCAGGCTTTGCTTTGTTAACACTTGAAACGACATCGAAGGGTGGTGTCGCGGTGACTGGCATAGGAGAATCAAGTGATGCACATCATATGTCGTCACCCCACCCAGAAGGCGCGGGTGCGCAAGCTGCAATGCAGCAAGCATTGCTGATGGGCAAATGCGATCCGCAGCATATTGACTACATCAATCTTCATGGCACGGCGACGCGAAGTAACGATGCAGCAGAAGGCCTAGCGGTAGCTAAGTTGTTTGGTGCGCAGACCCCTTGCAGTTCGACAAAGGGACATACTGGACATGCACTGGGAGCAGCAGGCATCATCGAGGTCGCTCTGAGCGCGCTCGCGATCGAAAACGGTGTGATCCCGGCTGGTGTGAATACACAGACACTCGATCACAGCATTGGAATCAATTACCTCTTGAAGAATTTATCTCAAGCACCCACTCGAGTTTTAACGAATTCATTTGGATTCGGCGGTTCAAATTGCAGTTTGCTGTTGGAAAAACAATGAACGAGATCACCGTTTTTATAGATGCTGTCGGCTTGTGTGGGCCTGGGCTGGAAAGCTGGGCTGCTGCGCAGCCCATATTTAAGGATGAAAAGCCTTATGTTAGCGCGCCTACCATCATTGCTGCATCAAGTCACTTACCAGCCGCTGAACGCCGCCGCGTAGGGACCGCGGTCAAGCTGGCCTTGGCTACTGCAACAGATGCACTGACTGATGGGCAACACCCGCCCAGCGAACTGTTGTCAGTGTTTAGCTCCTCGGGTGGTGATGGTGACAATTGCCACTCCATCTGCGAGGCACTGGCTTCACAAGATCGGCTTATTTCTCCGACGCGATTTACGAATTCTGTGCACAATGCGCCTTCTGGTTATTGGGGCATTGCCTTACAAGCCAAGCCAGCGAGTACGAGCCTGTGTGCATTTGATGCAAGTTTTTCAGCAGGGCTTCTAGAGGCTTGCACGCAAGCACTGGCTGCTCAAGCTCCCGTTTTGCTGATTGCATACGACACGCCCTATCCCGAGCCGTTGCGCGCAGTGAGACCTATTGCGCACAGCATGGGCGTGGCACTTGTGATCAACCATGCCTCCTCACAAGCGACAGTTGCAAAGTTAAAAATCAGCTTAGGTAAAGCCATCCCTTCAGTCATGGACGATGCACTACTAGAGGCCCTGCGCCTCAATGTGCCTGCTGCACGTTGCTTGCCTATGCTGCAAGCGATTGCCAAGGCCCAAGAAACGAGCCATGTTGTGTTGGAGCTCTTCGACAACCAACAGCTCTTGGTAGAAGTAAGCCATGCGCAGGCTGCATCATGACTTTAACTGCCAAATCATTCGTGTTGGATGCCTTTGAGATCGCCAAGCTGATTCCGCACCATGGCGATATGTGCTTGCTCGCTAGTGTGCAGCATTACGATACGCAATCGATTCGGTGCACTGCAACATCCCATCGATTGCCAATCCATCCTCTGCTAGAAAACGGCATGCTTCATGCTGCATGCGGTATTGAATACGCCGCGCAAGCGATGGCTATTCATAGTGTGCTTCTGGCGGGAAAAGCCGACAAGCAGCCGCGTGGAGGCCGCTTGGCTGGTGTGCGGCAAGTAGAAATGCAAGTCAATCGGCTTGACGATATTTCAGAAGATTTAAATGTTTTTGCGCTACACACCATGGGCGACGAAAACACGATGATCTATGAATTCAGCATTGACGCATCAGAAAAAAATCTGCTCAAAGGCAAAGCCACTATTGTGCTGATGCCGGCAAGCCCAACGTAAACAACGACATGACAGATCAAAAACGAGCTCTAGTGACAGGTGGAAGTGGCGCGCTAGGTGGTGCGATATGCGAGCACTTGGCGGCTGATGGTTTCGAAGTTTTCATACACGCTCATGGCGCTATTGCTTCTGCCCAAGCACTTGCAGAAAAAATCACAGCCTCAGGAGGCAGCGCTCGCGCGCTTCAATTTAACGTCACTGATGCTGAGGCTACCCTGAATGTGCTTGCGCCACTGGTCGAAGAACAAGCTTTTCAAATCCTCGTGAACTGTGCAGGTATTCACGAAGATGCTGTGTTTGCTGGTATGAATGCAAAACAATGGCACAGTGTCATTGATGTTTCACTTCATGGATTTTTCAATGTCACCCAACCGCTGATGCTGCCAATGTTGCGTACGCGGTATGGGCGCATTATCAATATTTCATCAGTTGCGGCGATCGCAGGAAATCGAGGGCAAGTCAATTACGCAGCGGCCAAAGCTGCGTTGCATGGCGCGACCAAGTCGCTAGCGCAAGAGGTCGCTAGCCGAGGCGTGACGGTCAACGTCGTTGCTCCGGGCATCATTGAATCGCCCATGATTGAAGGCTCGTTCGATGCTGAGGCCGTTGCTCGCATCGTACCCATGAAACGTGTGGGCACGCCGCAAGAAGTAGCGGCTCTGGTGGCTTTCCTAGCAAGCAAAGACGCTGGCTACATCACTGGGCAGATCATCTCAATCAATGGAGGCATGATCTGAAGTTATTGAGCGAAGCGGGCTGTGTCGCTCTTTCATTGATCTCACGGTCTTCCAAGCGTCATCAAGGATCTGTCCCCGTCTGTGAGCGTGGTTTCCACGGTGTGTACGTAACCATTGTCGCCAGACAAGCGTATTTCTTTGAGGGTCATGAAAAGCTTGCTTGTTTTAGGGGTTAGGGTCAATTCCCACTTATTCAATGGCCCGACCAGCTTCCACACAAAGTATTGCTCAATCCCGGCCTGATCGCCGCGAAATGTGGCTGTTAAACTTTTTACGAGCGATGCCATATCTGCAAAATCGTCCAGCGACATGCTTCTCTTGAATGTGCCGCGCTCTATCGACACCTTATTGCCTTCGATGGTCAAATTTTCTGGACGTGGGAGTGTTGTTCGTTTTTCTAGACGATCTGGCGCTTGAAAAAGAAGCTCGCCCTTGGATTCAACCGGGGTGTCTAAGATCTTGATGAATTTGCGTTCAACAAACTGAACTTTGACTTGCTTGCTGGATGCGAACTCTTTCATCAGCGTAGCGATGTCAACGTTAGCAGCACGCGCTGGCAGGCTACACAGCAACAGCGCACAGGACAGCACAAAAGCAACAAATCTCATTTGGATGAACCCGGTGATTGCCAAAAATCAAAAAAATTAAACCAATTCAAAGGCGCTAGCTCAAGATGTTTTTCTATCAGCTGCACGTATTTTGTCATCGCTTGTTGCGCTGCTGATGTGCGATCTTGCGCTTGCACAGTTGAAAAATCCATGATGGGTTCAAGATGAATGGTGTAGCGGTTGCCACCTTCAAAAATGCCCACCATGAAGAACACAGGATGCTTGAGCATGGCAGCCAAACGAAATGGGCCCTCTGGAAAAGAGGCAGGATCGCCAAGCAAGTTCAATCGTGTGTTGCCTGAGCTTTCTAAAGCCCGATCTGCCAATATTCCAATCAAACCGCCCGCTGCCAAGCGATCTCTGACTTGCAGCATCGCGCTAGGTTGGCCCAAAGAGATGATGGCCTGCTGCGCTTCCGGGTTGATGGCATGAAGTAATTGCTTGATATTGCGCGCGTTGTCTTCGTACATCAACAGCGCCATCTCAAGGCTTGGATGTTGCTGGGCAATGCTGCGCACACTGTCAAAACTACCCATGTGCGCACCCATTAAAAACAAACCTGCTCCGCGAGTCGCTGTGCCTAGCGCTTTGTTGTCGGGATCATGGATGTTTACTTCGAACAAATCTAGGCGGCCATTCAAAAAATAGATGCGATCAAGTGTCACCAAGGCAAAGGTGTACAAGTGCTTGAAGACTGCTAAAGCACTAGGGGATTGGTTCGGAATGCGCTTCAGAAAGGATCGCGATGCATGCCGCGCTTTCCCAGATGACATATAAAAATACGTCACGATCGGCACCAGCACCCACTTGGATATTCGCCGGCCTAGGTGCAATGCTATCCATGCGATCACTTTGAGTGCCAGCATGTTGCCGCGCTCGGATTGTGTGGCCCATTGCGGTTTGTCATTGGCTTGAGATGTGGAGTTGGTCGCCATGTTGCTCAGGCCACAACGATACGCAGCTGGCCACTGCAGGCCAAAACAGGTGGCACAGAAGCATCTCCCACAACGTGAACAGTGAATTTAAGGTCGGTCGAGCTCGTGCTGTCTAGGTTAATCGTTATTTTGTCGCCCGGCAAAACAGCTGCTGAAAACTTCACGTTGTTCACAACGCAGCGATTGAGCGGTTGCGTTAATT
>JANMFP010000516.1:0-1847 GCA_031378135.1 Variovorax sp.
ACCAGTAACTTTCACACTACTAGATTTGCTGGATGCTATGTTTTGACTCGCAGACTTCGGGCCTATCAAAATCAAGCTTTTTGATTCATACGTAGTCGGTATTTCATCTTCAAACGCATGGCTGTCGTTGTTTTGATCGGAAATACAAGAGTACAGCCAGTTAAATTCATTCGAGTTAGTTATTTTGTAGCGCTTGAAGAGATGCATTCCACCAGCGCCAAGTGTCTCGTATTCGAGGTTGAGTGCATTCTCCTTTTGAAAGTGCATGGCCTGAGCCTCTGCACGCGCATAAAAGAACTCTTCCGTCAACAATTCCATACCGTTCTCAAGCGTCTCATAAAAGCGCTCTTCTTCCACCTTGAGCACATCCATCACGCGCTGCGCTTGCGCTTTCAAGCTCGGATACGTATCGCCCATGAGCGCCACCAAATCGGGCACGATCTTTGAGAAGAAAGGCGTTTTGCGGCCCAGCTTATAACCATGGCGAATCGCGCGGCGCACAATGCGGCGCTGCACATAGCCGCGGCCTTCGTTCGAGGGAATCACGCCGTCGGCCACCAGGAAGCTGGTCGCGCGAATGTGATCGGCAATCACGCGCAGGCTCGGGTTGTTCAGATCCACGGGCACATCTTTTCCGAACACTTCGCGCGAAGCAGCCGCAATGAGCTTTTGAAACAGGTCAATCTCATAATTGGAATGCACGCCCTGCAAAATCGCCGCCAAGCGCTCCAAGCCCATGCCGGTGTCTACGCAAGGCGCGGGCAGCCTGGTGATGCTGCCATCAGCAGCCATGTTGAACTGCATGAACACATGGTTCCAAATCTCAATGAATCGGTCGCCATCTTCATCCGGGCTGCCAGGTGGGCCGCCGGGAATGTGCGGGCCATGGTCGAAGAAGATTTCTGAGCAAGGGCCGCAAGGGCCCGTATCCGCCATCATCCAGAAATTGTCAGATTTGTATTTGCCGCCTTTGTTATCGCCAATGCGCACCACGCGCTCGGGCGGTAGGCCGATTTCTTTCGTCCAAATGTCATAGGCCTCGTCGTCGTCGATATACACCGTGGCCAGCAATCTCTCCGCTGGCAAGCCATACACTTTGGTGAGCAATTCCCAGCCCCACATCAGCGATTCGCGTTTAAAGTAATCTCCAAAGCTCCAGTTGCCCAGCATTTCAAAGAAGGTATGGTGCCGCGCGGTGTAGCCCACGTTTTCCAAATCATTGTGTTTGCCGCCCGCGCGCAGGCAAGCTTGCACCGAAGCAGCGCGCACATACGAGCGCTTGTCATCCCCCAAAAACACATCTTTGAACTGCACCATGCCGCTGTTGGTGAACATCAGCGTAGGATCGTTGCCGGGCACAAGCGGGCTGCTGGCCACCGCCGTGTGGCCTTGCTTTTCAAAGTAGCCGATAAAGGATTCGCGAATCTCGGCCACGCTGAAAGTTTTAGCGGGCACAAAAGGCTTCAAATGAGGATTCAGAGAGGTGGAATTTGACATAGCCCATCATTTTAATAGGCTCGCGCCGCTGGCGTTGACTGCGCAGTTAAGATTCACGCATGTCCAACGATTCAGTTCAAAACACCGCCTCCAGCCATGCATTCCCCAGTTTTGTCATCGGCGTAGCAGGCGGCAGCGGCAGCGGCAAATCCACCGTCACGCGCCAAGTGCTGGCTTCCGTAGGCGCGGAGAACGCCGCCGTGTTGATGCAAGACGACTACTATTTGAACGAGACCCAACTCTCGTTTGAAGAGCGCTGCAAAACCAATTACGACCACCCCGATGCATTTGACTGGCCGCTGCTCATGCAGCATGTTCAGGCTCTCAGAAATGGGCAGGCGATTGATATG